>DAONES010000047.1:0-13412 GCA_035403205.1 Methanothrix sp.
GTCCCGTGGTCTACTCCTATGAACATGTTATCAGCCCTATGCCTGGATTGCAGGCTGCAGGGTATTTTTGCTGGACCTTGATAAGTGTATCTGGCCTTGGCAGTCAAGACCGAGACAGGGAAAAATACGAATGGAAATTGGCGGGGTGGCTCTATCCATTCCGCTTATCTAATCTGTATTGCTGCGGCGGGAAACGCCATCGCGCAGGTCTCGGACTGAAGCCCACGGCTCAGGCATTCTCGACCTCTTCCTTTACCCGCCTGTGAACCTCTCAGGCATCGGCTTTTTCGCGCGTCTTCTTCGTAAAGATTTATATCCTGCATTGCATGTTTCATACAAGTGTGAGGGAGATGGAATGAATCGTTCCTGGATCTGTATATGTGCCATTGGCATTGATGGGCGCTTTGTCCGGGATTAAGAGCTGGAGTGTCACACGACATGGTTCGCCTAAAGGTATTCGTCAGTTCTGTGCAAAAGGAGATGGTGAATGCCGCAACTTTGCCGCCCATGCTGACTCTGGCAAAGCTCCGGCAGCTACACGGCTCGGTTCCAGGAAATCCTTTGATTGCAGTATCGCTTTATCTCACCAAATATATCGAACTCATGGGTACGGGTGTTAGCTTCACCGAGTCAATTCCATTCGAGCTGATGATCCTCGATGCTGCTGTAAAGCTCGGAAGCGACCCACGACATAGCTGCCAGCCATACATTCCAGCCGAAAAGGTCCCGTCCCGGCCAGGAGGCATCATGGTCGAGCCTTAGCTGGGAATGCGCTCATCCACCTCAATCCTGAAATCGCAGCCGAGCCCATCGTGTCAACCGTCTAACTCAAATATCTCAATCCGAATTTAGAGGCTTTGAAATGCCATAATCACAGCCCTTAAGGAGTGCACTCCGTGATGTCCCTCAAAGACCTCAAAGCCGCTGTCGCCCTTGGCGAAGATAGCTGCCGCCAATTCAAGCAGGACGTAACCAATGCCGATTCCCTGGCATCAGAGATGGCAGCCTTCGCCAACTCAAAAGGGGGCACGATATTCATCGGCGTGGCTGACGACGGCTCTCTGCCAGGGCTTGACAAGACGGACGTGGCCCGCATCAATCAATTGATCAGCAATGCCGCCTCGCAAAATGTGAGAGCCCAATCACAGTGCAGACTGCCAACGTGGCTGTGGCAAAGGACCGCTTGGTGATTGTGCTCACGGTGCCCAAAGGGCTGGACAAACCTTACTTCGATAGAAACGGAGTCATATGGCTGAAGAGCGGAGCCGACAAGCGCCGGATCAATTCTAAAGAGGAACTTAGAAGGCAATTTCAATTTTCAGACCAGTTTCATGCCGATCAACTGCCTACCATTGCCGGCATCGACAAGCTTGACAGGCTGCGCTTCCGGGATTTTCTGCGCGATGCATACAACCTGGACTACCCACGAACTGACGAGGAACTCGTTCGGCTGCTGCAAAACATGAGCCTGGCGACTGAAGACGGTATGCTCAACCTGGCGGGTGTGCTTCTCTTCGCGGAACGTCCGGAATGGATCAAGCCTCTATTCATCGCTAAAGCCATTCGCTACCCCGGTAATGCCGTTCATTCTACAGAGTATCTGGATTCCGAGGAATTTTCCGGAACTCTCGGCAAGATCTTTGCGGATTCTCTCGCTTTCATCATGCGCAACCTTCGCAAAGTGCAGTCCGGACATGGGGTGAACGCCCCAGGCGTTCCCGAGATACCGCAGTCTGTTTTTGAAGAGCTGCTTGTCAACGCGCTGATTCACCGGGACTATCTTGTAAACTCCACAATCCGGCTATTCATTTTCGACGACCGAATTGAGATCATCAGCCCCGGCCATCTGCCTAACAACTTGACCGTGGAAAGAATCCGTTCCAGCATTTCGAATATTAGAAACCCTATCCTCGTATTCTATGCGGCCAAGGGGCTCTTGCCTTACAGGGGATTGGGATCAGGAATAAAACGCGCCCTTGAAGACTTGCCGGACATCAGTTTTACCGATGACCGGGAAGGATCTATGTTCATCGCAACGATCCACCGCAAAGAGCTTGATGAGACTGGGTTGGCAGAAAAGACTTCCCAGAAAAGTACCCAGAAAATCCTAGAACTCATGCGGGATGATCCGACAATTACCATCGCAGACCTTGCGCTCCGCATAGGCATTACTGAGTGGGCGGTTAAGAAGCAAATAAGAAAAATGAAGGCGCAGGGCAGAATTCAGCGCATCGGTCCGGATAAAGGCGGACGCTGGCGAGTAGTAGATTGAATTTGATCATGAAAGAACTGGAGCATTTCGCCCTTACCCGAGCCATGAAATCGCGAAATGCTTCCCGCTTCCCGGCCCCGTCTCAGGCCTTCTCCACCTCTTCCTTTACCAGCCGGTGCACCTCTCCTGCATCGGCTTTGCCGCGCGTCTTCTTCATCACTGCTCCAACGATGAAGTTCAGAGCCCTTCCGCTTCCCGCCCGGTAGTCGGCCACGGCGGCGGCGTTCTCCTTTACGGCCTCATGCACCGCTTTTTGGACGGCATCGTCCTCAGCCTTGCCCAGGCCCAGAGCTTTGACGATCTCTCCGGGATTGCTGCCATTCTTATCCAGCAGAGCGCGGATGATCTGCACTGCACCGTCCTCCGTGATCTCGCCCTTGACCAGAATTCGCAAAATATCTACCATGTGCTCCACTTGGAAGCTCTCAATGGAGAGGTCTCGATAGTTCAGCTCACCCTTGAGCACATCGGCAATCCAGACTGTAGACTTTTCCGGCAAATTGGAGGCTTTTACAACTGCCTCATAGAAATTAGCCAGCTTAATTTCAGAAGTAAGAGATTTTGCATGATCATCCTTCATCAGGTACTGAACGACAAACCTCTCCCTCTTCGCGTCCGGCAGCTCAGGCAGAGTCGCCCGGATCTCCGGCACCCAGGAGGCAATGCGCAGAACCGCCAGATCTGCTTCTGGGAAGTAGCGGTAGTCATGCGCTCCCACCTTGCTTCTGATGGAGACGGTGACATTTCTGATCTCGTCGAAGTGGCGAGTCTCCTGGACCACCTTGATGCTCCTTCTCTTCAGGTTCTTCTGCCTGGTTATCTCGTAGGAGAGTGCCTTTTCCACGCCCTTGAATCCGGAGATGTTCTTAACCTCAGTCCGGTCGCCGCCCTTCAGGGAGATATTGGCATCAACGCGCATGGACCCCTCCAGAGATCCATCGAAGACATCCAGATACTCGAGGATGCTCTTGAGCTTGTCCAGGAACGCCCGCGCCTCCTTTGGCGATGTCAGGTCCGGCTCGGTCACCACCTCCAGCAACGGCATTCCGCAGCGGTTGTAGTCCACCATGGTGTACTTGGCCTTGTCAATGGTTCCGGCATGCACGAGGCGGCCCGGGTCCTCCTCCATGTGCGCCCGGTTAATGCGAATGCTCCGCTCGATGCCGTCGTCGCCCAAAATCCGGATGTGGCCACTCGTGGCCAGGGGGAAATCGTATTGGCTGATCTGAAATCCCTTGGGCAGATCCGGATAGTAGTAGTTCTTCCGGTAGAAGAAAGTCTCCTCCTCGATCTTGCAGTTCAGAGCCAGCCCCACCTTGATGCCGTACTCCACAGCCTTGCGGTTGATCACAGGCAGAGAGCCGGGCAGACCCAGGCAGACCGGGCAGGTGTGGCTGTTGGGTGGAGAGTCGTGGTAGGCGGTAGAGCAGCCGCAGAACATCTTGGATTGCAGACGGTTGAGCTGCACATGTATTTCCAGGCCGATGATGACATCATCCATCTAGATCACCTCCGGGACAGCCTCATGGAAGGGCGTTGCTGCCTCAAAGGCTGCCGCTGTGCGAAGCACCGTCGCCTCACCGAAGTGCGGCCCCATGAGCTGCAAGCCAATGGGCAGCCGTCCGGAGAAACCGCAGGGAACTGATACTGCCGGGACGCCGGCCAGGTTGATGGGCACGGTGAAGACATCGGCCATGTAGAGCGAGAGCGGATCGTTGATGCGCTCTCCGATCCTGAACGCGGGGATGGGCATGGTAGGACTGGCCAGAATATCAACCTCTTTGAAAGCGCGCAGGAAATCCTCTTTGATCAGAGTTCTCACCTGGAGGGCTTTCAGATAATAGCGTCCGTAATACCCGGCGGAGAGGGCATATGTTCCCAGGATTATGCGCCTCTTGACCTCCGGGCCGAAGCCCTGGGCGCGAATGGCGGAGAAGGTGGTATGCCAGTCTTTGTCCTCGCCCTCTCTCTGGCCATAGCGAAGACCGTCAAACCTTGCCAGATTGGAGGAAGCCTCGCTCATGGCTATGACATAATATGCCGCCAGAGCATAAAGGGTATGGGGCAGGCTGACCTCCTGCCAGCTTGCGCCCAGAGACTCAAGCTTGTGAATTGCTTCCCATACCGCCTTTTCCACGTCTTTGTTCACTCCCTCTCCAAAATACTCCTTGGGAATGCCGATCTTCAGTCCGGCCACACCGCTTTGCAGGCCGGACAGATAGCTGCAATTCTGTCCCTGAGCGGAGGTGGAATCCCGTTCGTCATGCCCGGCTATGACCTGCATGAGAAGAGCGGTGTCTTGCACCGTATGGGTGAGCGGGCCGATCTGCTCCAGAGAGTTGGCATAGGCCACCAGGCCGTAGCGTGAGACCAGACCGTAGGTGGGCTTCAGCCCCACAATGCCGCAGAACGAAGCCGGACAGCGCACCGATCCGCCGGTATCTGAGCCCAGGGCGCAGGGGGCCTCGCCGCCTGCCACCACTGCCGCGCTGCCTCCGCTGGAGCCGCCCGGAACACAGCTCCTGTCCCAGGGATTTTTGGTCGGGCCGAAGCAACTTGTCTCGGTGGACGAGCCCATGGCAAACTCGTCCATGTTGGTCTTGCCCATGATGATCGCGCCCTCCGCCTTGAGCCGCTCTATGACATGGGCATCATAAGGCGGAATGTAGCCGCGCAAAATCTTAGAGCTGCAATTGGTCTCAATTCCATTGGTTGAGATGCACTCTTTTATGGCGATGGGAACTCCAGCCAGAAGGCCCTTGCCGTGGTTTTTATCAAACTGCTTTGCCTGCTCCAGAGCGCTCTCCTTTGCCAGAGTAGTGAACCCATTGAGCTTGCTCTTCTCGATCTTCTCATAAAGCCGGCTGAGATATTCTTCGCATGATTCAACCTGGAGCCGGGACCTCAATTCTAAGAGCATAATTACACAATCCTCGGGCTTCTGAAATAGCCGTTTTCCTTGCGCGGCGCATTCTCAAGAGCTTGCTCCTGGGAGAGGGATTCATAGGCAGCATCCTCTCGAAAGATATTAGCCAGATCTACCACCCGGTAGGTGGGCTTCACCCCTTCTGTATCTACCTCATCCAGCTGGTGGAAGTACTCCAGGATGGTATTGAAATTCGCCACCAATCCATCTTTCTCTTCATCCTCGATCTTGATGCTGGCAAGCCAGCTGATGTGTTCTACATCTTCCCTGGTGATCATGTCATCCCACGCATTTGTCAATCTGCATGCTCGTATCCTTATTCAAATGTACAAGGCGCTAAGGATCACCTTATCAGATATAAAGGCTCTTTTCGCCAAGGCCATGGGCGACTGGTCCGAGCGCCGGGTTTTTTTAGCGGTTGGGCGTCCTTGGTATCGTGGTTTCCCATGTGTGCCAGCCCATCCGCTGAATTGATATGCCGCCATGCAAAGCCAAAAGCCTTAATAATTCCCGCGAAAGAACACGCGAAAGGATTCGGGAAATAAGCTATGGGAATGGATGAAGGAAATGAGGTCGCAGTGTCACTAGCTTTATGTCACTAGCTTTATTATTGTCTTGGTGGGGTGCTTTCTAAAAGATGGAGAAAGGACGATTGATTTTTGGGTGCGTATGTTAGGGGAATCATGAGAAGAGACGTCATTGTGATTGGTTCCGGAATCAGTGGCCTATTGTCTGCTCTAGCGCTCTCTAGAGAGGGCAAAAAGGTGATGATTCTAGAGAAAGAGAGTTACATCGGCGGAGTCTGCCGCTCCTATGATGTCAAAGGCTACAGGGTGGATACCGGCCCGCACATCATAACCAGACTGCAGAACGGCCCGCTCAAGGAATTGATGGACCGGTATTTCAAAGTGGTCCCTCAATTTGTGCCATCAGGAAAATATTACGTAAGGATAGGCAGCGAACTAAAGCCGTTTCCATGGAGCATAAATTCCTGGCTGACCTTCGGACTGCTTCCCATGACAGACAGATTGCTCTTGATGAGGGCGCTGTTCAATATCATGTATCTGAAAAATGCCGGCAAGGATTTTTCCAATATCACACTATCCCAAATTCTTCCGAAGAAAGTCTCTCCGACGACGCGACGATTTTTGGATTGGCTATGCTACTTCATGGTTGGAACATCCATAGAAAATGCTCCCATCTCTCGATTCGTGGATAATAAGACCAATAATCCCAAATCAGTTCCCTATATTGGAAAACTGTATGACCTGTTTGTAAAGGAAGGTGCTACGGACCAGGGATACCCTAAAGGTGGACTGCAGTCCATTGTAAGCTCTATAGTCGAGTCGTTTCCCAAAGACCGAGTGGAGATCAGGACCAATGCAGCCGTGAAGAAGATAGATTGCGGCGAGAAGGTAGAGGGCGTGATAACCTCCGACGACAGCTTTGAATGCGATACAATCGTCTATTCCGGATTATCATCTGACTTGCCATACCTGATTGATGGCCTGCCTGCTGAATATATCAAGAACATGGGGTCCATCAAACGAGTCAATTCCCTCACCATATGGCTCGGTTTGACAAGAAAATTCTTCAACAATTATGGCTCGGAGATGTGGGTCGACTCAGATCCATATGCCTGGGTGATCCCCACCTCAAACTACGATCCTGCTCTTGCGCCTAAAGGCAAACAACTGGTGGGTTTCGCCTTTACCCTGCCGGACAAATATGACGCATCGACCATAAAGAAGAAGGCATTCCAGACTATAGTTGACAACGTGCCGGATATCGAAAAGCATATTGATATGATACACCACCAGGAATTGATCCCTGAAAAAGCATCATGGGGCATAAATTGCGGATTTGGGGATATAAGAACTCCGATAAAGAACCTATACTGTGTGGGGACAGATACTACGAAGAGAAGCGCCGGAGTCAATCGATCGGCGTATTCGGTTATGGAGTTTCTGAAGATCATCAAATCGGATGGAAACCTGTAATGGATTTGGACCAGGCTGGTTTTTGTAATCATTCAAGGAAAAATGTAAAAATAAGACATGATTTCGACCTGAATCAGATCCTGCATTGATCTATTGGAGTATTCCAGCTATGCAGGTCTAATTTGCATGCTGTTTGCCCAAATTGCTTAAATGAGGGAAAAATATGGCGATTGGAACCATCATGGGCCTTTCCCAGGAAAAATGAACGATCATCGGATAATTGCCCGCAAGTCATTACGATGAGATAAGCGGTTCGTTCGGCTCAGATATTATATATCGTTCCATGCAGGAGAAAGCCAGCTATTATGGCAAAGGACCTGATAGACGGGAGAGCGGAACGTGAAAGCAATCAGAGAATACCTAAACCATAAGCCGAATTTGCGGGGTCAGATCCTTGACCGAGGTGAACTGAAGCGCGTAGCGCAGGCCTGCGGGCTAAGTCCTCAGCAGGCCAGATCGCAGCTACGAGAGCTGGGATTCATTTTGACCCGGAACAATCATGGTCTGACAATTTGGAAGAAATCGGAGAACGTCTCCGGAGACAAAATGGAAAGCATAAGTTGATGTGATGACAAGATGATGTGATGACAATTACAAAAATGGATTCCAACGGCAGGGTGCTGTTGCCCCCGGACATCAGGCGGAAGCTCGCTCTCTATGAAGGAGAAAGGCTTGCCATAGACCAGCTTGGCGACGGCACCATAATTATCAAGAAGCCTGCAATCACATTGTAAAGGTGACAGCCATTTCAAATGTAATCGAGCTTGAAGACATCCAAAAGGTCTATCGCATTGGCGAGAGCGAGTTTCCTGTTCTCAAGGGCATCGACCTTCAGATAGAAGAGGGCGAGTTCATTGCCCTCATGGGGCCATCCGGAAGCGGCAAATCCACTCTCATGAACATCGTGGGCTGCCTTGACCGGCCCACCAGTGGCCGCTTCTTGCTGCTACACCAGGATATCAGCCAGACATCTGACGACGAGCTTGCCCGCATCAGAAGAGAGGAGCTGGGGTTCATCTTCCAGACCTTCAACCTCATTGGGAGAATCAGCGTTCTGAAGAACGTGGAGGTTCCCATGATGCTCAGCGGCCTTCCCAGGGAGAAGCGCAAAGATCGGGCGCTCAAGCTCCTGGAATCTGTAGGGATAGCCCATCGCATTAATTTCAGTCCGCAGAACATCTCCGGAGGAGAGAGACAGAGGGTGGCCATTGCCCGGGCCCTGGCCAATGACCCCAAGATAATAATCGCCGATGAGCCCACTGGTAACCTGGACCTCAAAAACAGCGACGAAGTTATGAAGATCCTGACCAATCTGAACCGAGAGGGCAGAACCATAATCATGGTCACCCACAATCCAGAGATCACCGAGAACTGCAGTCGCGTCATCAGGCTTAGAGACGGACGCATTCTGGAGACCGCATCATGAAAAAAATAATTTTAATTTTCTTATTTGTCCTGCTTGCCGCAGGCCTGGCATCATCCTACGAGTATCACATGCCTGTGAACATAGAGGCCTCGTTGAATCCGGCTGTGCTCCTGCCCGGAGATGAGGCCATACTTGCCGTACAGATGTCCAACGGGGCAGCAGCCTATGGTGCCGGAAAGGATGCCGGAGCGGGCAGCTCATCCGCCGGCACCCTGCTGTCCACGCCCATCAACAGAACCACTCTGAAGAGCACCGCGGACCTTAAGGTTCTGACCGGTGACAGTAGCGATTTGGGAATGATCGGGCCCAGCGATAAAATCACCGTCTACTACAAGATTCGGGCCTCGAAAAACATCAGCAGCGGAACGCATCTTCTCGATTTCCGGGTTTCGGGCGGATATGATATGACCACCATCAACCGGGAGATTCCCCTTAAGGTGGACGAGACGGCAGTGAGCATGGCCCGGGCTGAAACCGATGCTTCCAACTTCAACCTCAATGTGGCAAATCCCAGAGAAAACACCCTCAACGCCGTCACCATTGTTCCCTCCGCAAAGGGAATAGTCTTCTCGCCGGATGAGTACTACATCGGCACCATGGACCCGGACGAGGTTTTCACCATAAGCTTTGGCATAAAATCGGAAGACGCTGCAAAGGCCTTGAGAGGGCCGAACAACATCAGCTTCATCGCCAAGTTCAAAAACGGCGATAACTGGCATACCTCCCAGCCTTATATCACCACATACACTCCGCCCAGGACGGCAGACAGCCAGAGCAGCTACCTTCTCCCTGCGGGAGCTGTAGTGCTGATCCTGCTTGCCGCCGGAGGCTATTACTACCGGCGGAGAAAGCTGAACGGCAAGAACAACGGCGGCAATGGCAGACCTCAGAAAGAGAGCCGATCGCTTTAGGGACGGTGGCTAATGAATCTTCCTGACATCCTGGAGTTTATTGCCGTCGGATTCAAAGCGGACCGCTTCAAGACCCTCATGTCCTCGCTGGGGATAATCATCGGAGTCATGGCCATAGTGGTCATGCTCTCGGTTGGCGAGGGTCTCTACTCCGGTGTCTCATCGCAATTCTCTTCCCTCGACCTGGATATGATTCGCGTCATGCCGGGCAGCGCCCATTTCGGTGGACCGGGGGCAGGCAACGCCAACAGAAACCCTGCTGAGCCTGCGAAGTTCACAGACAAGGACACCAAGGTATTGGAGAACGTGGTGGGGGTGAAAAACGTCGCTCCGCGAAGCTCGGCCAATGTGGTGGTCGCCTTCCGGAACACCAATGCCTCCGCCAGCCTCACCGGGGTGGACCCGGACAAAGAAGATGACCTTAAGGAGGACGTGGCGCAGGGGCGCTTTCTCACCGGTTCGGACTACAAGTCGATTGTGATCGGCTACGGAGTCTCCAACGACCTCTTCCGCATGAGAGTGACGCCTGGAAATAAGATCCGGCTCTACTACGAGGACCGCTACATGGACTTCAAGGTGGTAGGGGTCCTGGAGAAGTCGGAGCAGACCTCATTCGGCGCCGGGCCGGGCAGCAGCGCAGACAATGTGATGTATGTCACCCACAAGGCCATGGAGGAGCTTAAGAGCGAGGATAATTACTACTATGGCAACTTCCAGGTGACCGTCTATGATCCTGAGCAGGTTGAGAGCATCATCGAGAAGATCAAGAACGATCTGAAAAGGTACCACAAGGATGAGGCATACGATGCCACCACGGCTCGCGATATGCTCTCTTCGCTCATGAGCGTCCTGTCCATGATCAAGTACGCTCTGGCCGGCATCGGCGCCATCTCCCTGCTTGTAGGGGGAATAGGCATTGCCAATGTGATGATGCTCACCGTGAAAGAGAGGATCCGGGAGATCGGCGTCATGAAGGCTCTGGGCGCGACCACCAGGGATATTCGCATCCAGTATCTCCTGGAGGCGGGAGTCCTGGGAGCGGTCTCCAGCGTCATAGGAATTGCCCTGGGGGTGATGGTTTCCTATCTTATAGGGTCTCTGGCCTCTCTGCCATCGGCCATAACCTCTCAGTCCATCGTGCTAGGGGTGCTATTCGGGGTGGTAACCACTACCATCGCAGGTGTCTATCCGGCAAACCGGGCGGCGAAGCTTGATCCCATTGAGGCTTTGCGAGCGGAGTGATGGGCGCTCGGCCAGCCCGCACAATTTTTTATTCACGAGATCAATAAATTAGAAATCATAAATTTAAAACCATTTCAGGAAAGGTCTTCCGTAACCATATCTCCTTTGACTGAGGTCCTGGAGCAGATCGAAGCGAATTGGTTTGCTCGAAATGCAAGGATGCAAGATTATGGGCGTCGATTTTTCGTCAAAATGATGGGCTGATCTTGAGTATATCATAAAATTGCAGGACAGAGATATTGCTGCCCTGGAAAAGTTGATTTCTGAGGCCGATGGCAGTCTGGTCTTTGACCGCCAAAGAAGATGAAACCGCCGCGAAATTCGCCAGCGATCCGAAAAGATCCTACCTCAGGAAATCCGACCTCTAGATAGAATGGTCACAATGGTGGATTGTCCGGACTTGATCTTTTCTCTACAGATTTCTATCCAAAAAATAGTGAATTTATAGTACTAGATCAAACAATATTTTATTTGCAGCAATTATTATGCTAACTCAAAAGCTTTATGTAATACTAATTAGCCATAAACTTCTGATTTCATATGGTGATGTCATTATGCCTACAGAGAAAATGCATATATATTGCGCCCTATCGTTGCTGATCCTCGTTGCGTTTGTGCCGACATTCTGCGCCGCGTCCCAGATGGGCGCCGAGAATGCAGCAAGTCCTGCCAATATCACAGTGACCGATGCCAATGGCACCTTCAGTTTCAGTAATCTCTCTCCTGGCATCTATAATCTGACTGCTCACAGACTGATACTCGGCGCCATGCATTACATGGGTGAGGTTAGCGTCACCGTTCCAGGAAATGAGAGCAATGCGACCATCAAGGTAACAAGGGCGGATGATGCTCAATTTGCCGCGTTCCAGAATGCCTCTGTCAATCTGACGCAGGGGAATCATAGCATCGCAGGACTGGTTCTGGGAGGCAACAGGCCTGGAGCGGAGCCCAAAGAGATACCCTATGAGGATACCGAGGTAAAGATAACGGCCGCAAAATAGAGGAGGATGGCCTGATATGTCGTTGCTATCAAGATGCTTCAAGGCTCTGCTGGCGTTCCTCATCTTCATCTCTTCAGCCATTGCACTGCAGAATGTGCCCGGAGACCTTGACGGCAATATGATCGTATCCGATGATGAGATTGCCAGAGCGGAGGCTGATTTCGCCAATGGAAACATCACGGACCAGAACCTGACTGAGATCAAGCATATCCATGATGCTTACCCCATAACGGTGACCGACACTCGAGGAAGAAATGTTACCATCTACAAGCCCATCAAGACTGTGGTTTGCGATGTCTCTCATCATCTGGAGACGCTTCGCACATTGAGGGTTCCGGCGAGCATGATCATAGGCGGTCCGGAGAACATAGACATTTATTCTATCTTCCCAGAGTACAAAGGCCTGACCTCTGTGGGAAGCTTCTACGAGCCGAATGTTGAGAAGATGATACAGCTGCATCCCGACCTAATTATCGTTCATCCCGGATCGGGCACCGGCACCTTTGGGGCATTTATCGGCCCGCTCCTGGAGCAGCTGGAGGGAGCAGGGTTGACTGTGGCCTGCTTTGCCTGCAGCCGCCCCGAGATATACACTGATGAGGTGGAAAAGCTGGGAAAGCTCTTCGAGCACCAGGAAGATGCCAGCAAGTTCATCTCCTTTTATAGCGGCGTCCTAAGTTCAGTTGAAGAGAAGGTCAAGCAGCTGCCTGATAATGAGAGGCCCCTCGTTTACAGCGAGAATCGGCCCTATCGAGCATCCAATCTCGATATCGCACCAATCCAGGCAGCCGGCGGCAGAAGCCTCTACGAAGGCAAGGGCGAGGTACAGGAGGTAAATCCCGAAGATGTAGTGGCGTTCAATCCCGACGTGATCATCCGCATCATGGGCGAGGAGGATTACGACCGCAGGAACGCCGAAGATACCGGCAAGATGGAAGAGGTCAGAAAGGAGATCATGGGCCGGCCGGAGCTACAGAATACCACGGCTAAAAAGCGGGGAAATGTCCATCTAATCGCTTCCCCCCTCTGGACCTACATGCCTTTCAGCGGCTGCAGGCACTTCATCGGCGTGGCGTACCTGGCCAAATGGCTTCACCCGGATCTGTTCATTGACCTTGATCCAAAGGCCATTCACCAGAGGTACCTCACGGAGTTTCAGGGCCTCGACTATGACCTGAATAAGCGTGGAGTGCTCGTTTATCCCCCGTCCTGAGGAGAGGAAAGACAGGGATGTTGGTCACATTTATCTCCACGGTCCCTTCTTCGGCCCTGGTAGAAGCGGCCCGGGAGCTGAAAGAGCAGTTCGATCTGCCTCTAGAACTGAAGGTCTACTATCCCAGGCAGATCGATGAAGAGAAGGTAGACGACGGGGAGATCGCAGAGGATCTGCGCGCCTCTGATGCCGTGTTCCTGGATATCCGGGGCTCGGGGCGCAGCATCGACCTGGTCTACCAGAGCCTGAAGGATGAGCACAACATCGTTGTCAACCTCATGGCACCCGTAGGGAAGATGATGGAGATCACCCGGA
Organism: Methanothrix sp.; assembly: GCA_035403205.1. Classification (GTDB taxonomy): domain Archaea; phylum Halobacteriota; class Methanosarcinia; order Methanotrichales; family Methanotrichaceae; genus Methanothrix. The sequence goes on from DAONES010000047.1 coordinate 13,307, forward strand.
TCGGCTCCTTCTCCGGCAGCAGCCTGCCCGGAAAGATCGGGCGCGGTGAGTCCCGGGACCCTGAAGAGGTCTGGAAGAAGATCTCCCGGGCCGAGAGCCTGGTCCA
>DAONES010000048.1:0-4190 GCA_035403205.1 Methanothrix sp.
GGCTTGTAGAGGGCCAGATTTTCCAGGATCTCCGTAGAGGGAGTTCCAGGATAGCCTGCGCCAACCGTTACACCGGCTTCAAAGGCGCCTCTGGCCAGGGCCTCGTTGCCGGACATCAAACGTCTCAATGCCATTTTATCTCCTTGACTTTATATACAGAAATGCAGGTGAGTGCTATTGATCGTTTATGCGCAATCTAATACATCGAAGATACACGAGGCGATAACTGATTTTAGCTTATAATTCTTGTGGTGGGTCCTTGCGGCTATCTTCAAACATCGGCTCAATTCTGTTCCTAACGGTTTTTATCTTAACATATTAATCGCACCTGATGGCCGCTTGCGTAATCATCAATTCATTCTTGGTGAAGGAATTCTAAAATAGGTGGCAGGCGCGTCGCAAACCAGGTGACCACATTTTTTAAAAAAAAAATATTATTTGTTACACTATACGCAAGGCAGATCGTCAGGATCGTTAAATGGTGGTGGCACTATAAATGGTTGATTTCCATTGTCATCGGGCCCACCAGGTGACGGTATGTTGGGCGTATCAGGCGTTCCAGGAACATTAGTTGGTGGACCTGGAGGAACATTTGGCAGATCAGAGTTTAGAGTTGCACTTACGACACCTAGCAATGCCATACTTATTATTAGCATTGCAGCAAAAGCCTTTTTCAATTTCTTCACCTCGTGGAACTTTTTTGTGCACATATGTCAATTGGTTCTAATAGTTTTCGATTAATCCAATATTATTGTATCTGCGTCCTGCTTTGCCCAGTTATAAGAGCGGAGGCGCGCCAATTCTTCTCTATCGAGGGGAAACGTTTTTAAATATATTGCTCGATAACGCACATTGTAGTACAACTTAGTACATAGATTGGGAGTAGATATATGAATATGCTGATGATTTCATGCGGTGCAGGAGTCAATCTGCACTAGATGGGAGGAAAACGTTATGCCTTTGCCTTATTCTGCCCTGTTGATATCAATTATAGTCATGCTCTCGATAACGATCTTCATTCTGATCAGGAGGGAATCATGATCAATGAACTGCTGCTAATCGCCTACGTGGCCCTCATAGTCCTGCTCTCATTCAAGCTGCGCCAGGGGACCTTCTCGGGATTCGTACTCTCCGATCGCAACATCGCCTATCCTGCGGTCATTGGCATCGCCTTTACCGCAGCCTATTTCAGTGCGGCGTCCTTCCTGGGCGGCGGCGGATACGGCCTTGTAGCCGGCATGCCCTGGGTGGTGTTCTGCACCTTCTTCCATGTGGCCTTCGCATGCCTGGCCTGGCTTCTGGCAGGAAGGATCTGGGCCATGGCCAAGCAGTATGATGCCAAGACCGTGCCCCAGCTTTTGGAGAAAAGATACAACTCCCCCACCGGCAAGGTGATATTGGCCATGATCATGCTGATCCTCTACGCTGTTTACCTGGTGCCCATCTTCAAGGGATGCGCTACCCTCTTTCAGGGGTTGATCGGCGTCAGCTACCTGCAGGGTCTGATGATCGCCGTGGCCATTGTGGCGATCTATTATGCAGTCGGCGGACTGCCGGCCATCATCTGGATAGGATTCATCCAGGGCGTTCTGATGCTCGCCGGAGCGGTCCTGCTCTACGGAGGCCTCTATTCCGCAGGCGGAGGATCGGAGATCTGGCAGCACATTCCTGCAAATGTGCTCTCCATGCAGGGCCTGAATGTGCCCTGGCAGAAGACCCTGGGAATGGCCTTTTCCATAAGCCTGGGCCTTTTGGCTCTGCCCGATCTGCTCATCATGATATTCTCGGCCAAAGACCGAAGGGTGGTCCGCTTCGCCGGCATCTGGGGACCGATTTCGATAGCCATTTACGCACTCTGCATCTTCTCCCTGGGAATCCTGGCCTACGGAGTCTTGAGCGCGGAGCAGCTGGCTCCATTCCTTAAGAACCCGGACGGCCTCGTGCCTTTCCTGGCCACGACCTTGCTTCCGCCTGGATTTGATGCCCTGATTCTGCTGGCGGCGATCTCCGCGGCGATGTCGACCATGAGCGCCATTGTGCTGGTTACCACCACATCCCTCACCTCCGATATTCTGCGCTACCTGCATCCGGAGATCTCTGACAAAAAGATCCTGCTGCTCACCCGCATTGTGGGCGTAATCATCCTTCTGATCGCAGCCGTGTCCGCTGTCGATGTCCCCCAGCAGATCGTTCCCCTGGTATCCGTGAGCATGGGCGTCATCGCTTGCTGCGTATTTGTGCCGCTGTTCTTCGGCATCTTCTGGGACAGGGGGAACTATGCAGGACTTATTGCCAGCCTCCTGGCGTCTTTTGCATCGGTTGTCGCCTGGAACTTCTATGGCAATCCGCTCATTCACCCTGTCTTCATTGGCCTATTGTGCGGCACGGCGGCCTATGTGCTGGCAAGCCTGGCGACGGGCCGCCCCAGCGGGGTGCAGGAGGCATTGGGGGGCAAATCCGCTTAAAAAATGGCAATGAGCCGATCACATCAGGCTCTTTGCTAATTCTATTTTCTGATAATTTATTTTTTGCTGAAACATTTTCGCAATCAGCAGAAGCGTCAGGAGCAGGGTCCTATCTCTTTTTTGCCCTTTTTTCCCTTACACTTGGATTAAATTAATATACCGAATCAGAGAGGCTATTCATATCCACGAAGGAGGGAATATATGGCTGAGATGAGAAACTTTGCCCTGCGTGATGCTGAGGGAAACGAGATTGGAGTCTTTACAGGAAAATCGCCCAGACAGGCAGCCCTAAAGGCAGCCAACAGGGGATACACAGATATCAAGCTGCGTGAGCGCGGTACCAAGAAGGTGCATGTGTTTACGGGTGAGCGCGTGCAGGTGGATAAGCCCGCCGGTGCACCGGCCTGGATGCCGGACAAGATCTGGAAGCCAAAGGTAAAGAAGGTCGGCATCGAGAAGCTGGAATAAACGAAAAACGGTTATAGGTGATGAGGCCGTAGCGGCCTCATCCCTGCCTTCTTGCTTTTATGCGAGAGGCTCGCTCATCAATGCTCTTTTTTGCATCCTTTCCTGGCTTGAAGGCGCATATCGTCTCGAAATACCTCCAGGTGCTCCACAGTCCGTCGGCAGCATCGTTGCTGGCCTGTACTCGCCAGAAATACACAGGATCATCATCAGGTAGTGGTCCCAATGTGCCTGAGCATCTGTAGCCTTTTGTTACCTTGCTGGCATCAAACCACCCCTCATCCACGAGAATGTAATCATCCGCCGGACTCTTATTTCGATTGTAAACCTCTAAATGGTATTCAGTTGCCGCAGAGGCAGCAGTCCAGACAAAAGTCGGCGAGATGGTGGTGATGAGGCCGGAGGGAGATATGGGATTGGATTTGCCGGGCGTCACCGGGACATATCTGAAGTCTTTGAAGTTGCTCCAGGGACCTTCGCCCATGCAATTGATGGTTTGAATCCACCATCTGTAGTAAACTGATACATCAAGATCCTGAGGCAGCACTGGCCCGACCGAGCAGGTCTGATCCATGCCCGAGTATACATCTTCTGCATTATAGGTCCCTTCAAAGACCGCCACATTGGGATTGCCTGCCTTGGCCAGCTTCAAGCGATACTCAGTAGCGCCTTTTATCGGCTGCCATACAAAGATTGGATTTTTGCTGCCTATGTTATCCTTGGGCGAGACGAGAGTTGCTCTGCCCGGCAAAGATGTGCAGACGGTAAATTCCATTATATCGCTCAATAGATTGTGGCCACGAACTCGGCATGATACGCTCCAGGTATAGTCGCCGGACGGCAGGGTTTTTCGTGGAGTCAATGAATACGTGGCTTTAGCTGGGAAGGCATTGCAGCATTGCTTTATGACCACTCTGTTCCGGTCATCCATTACTGCCAGGCAGTAGCTCTGGCTGCCGCCCACAGCATTCCAGGTGTAGGTGAGCTTTCCGCTGTTCTGAACTCCATCAGGAGATACAAGCTCGGGCCCTCCGATACTCGGACTGATCGAAGAGTCTTCATTGCACTCCGTGCAGGTCCTCGGGCTCTTTGTGCTGTCCGATTCCAGAGGCGCTTGGGCGAAACACGATGCGGTCAGCAGCAGTATCAGCATTCCGACTATTGCCGCAATTGCCCTCATCCTTCGCAGTGGCTTTCGTCTAAACATGAGATCATCTCTTTTCGTATGATCTAATTTGTAGACAAGTTATATATATTTTT
>DAONES010000048.1:4290-13349 GCA_035403205.1 Methanothrix sp.
ATGAGATCATCTCTTTTCGTATGATCTAATTTGTAGACAAGTTATATATATTTTTACTTGAAGAATTCGAATTTATCTGACCGAATGCTTTGGATATCTACTTGATCAGGTACGAAATAATATCAGGATGATTATTTTAATTAATGAGTAGCCATATTCCATGATATTGGATTCTGGTGCATCCGAAATAGCATTGTGGAATTATCAAAAAGAAAAAAGGATGCAGGAAGATTTTGAGGCGCTCTTGCCTCTATGGCACCAGCCGCCTTCGGTCTCGCGGGAAGAGAACCGCATCGCGAATATTTTCCAGCTTGAGCATGGTCATCACCAGACGGGAGAGTCCCAGTCCCCAGCCGGCATGAGGCGGCATGCCGTAGCGGAATGCTTTGAGGTAGAACTCAAAACCGTCCGGGTCCAGACCCTTTTCTTTTATGCGCCCTACAAGCTGATTGTAGTCATGAACTCTCTCTGCACCGCTTGCCAGCTCCATGGTAGGATGCATGAGATCAAATCCCCTGCAAACCTCTGGCTTATCCTCGTATGGCAGAGTGTAGTATGGCTTTATGGAGGAAGGCCAGTCGGTGAGGAAGTAGTGCTCGCCGATGGTCTCGCCCAAGAACCTCTCCGTCTCCGTATCCAGATCATCGCCCCACTGCATCTTGACCCCTGCCTTCTCAGAGGCCATATCCAGCGCCTCAGTGTAGGTTATTCTCCGGAAGGGAAGCTTTGGAACAGACAGGTTCAGGTCCAGGACACCGAGCTGATAGCCACAGTTTTCGGCGACATGACGGTAGGCCCCGACCACAGCTTCTTCCAAGATCTCCATAACATCCTTGTCATCGGCAAAGCTGACCTCAACATCGATGGATATGGCCTCATTGAGGTGGCGGCGGGTGTCATGCTCCTCTGCCCGGAAGATTGGCCCGATCTCAAAGACCCGGTCCATTCCTGCACCCATCAGCATCTGTTTGAAGAGCTGAGGGCTCTGGTTGAGGAAAGCTTCCTTCTCAAAGTAGCTTATGGGGAATAGATCGGTTCCGCCCTCAGTTGCCGCTGCTACTATCTTGGGGGTGAAGACCTCGGTCAATCCTTTTTGGGTGAAGAAGCCCCTCAGATATTGCAGGACTGCGCTCTCGATCTCAAAGGCGGCAAGAACGCAGGGCCTTCTGATATCCATAAATCTGGAGTCAAGGCGAGTGTCCAACTCGCACTCCACCTTCTCTGTGGGGTCCAGGGGAAGCGGGACCTGGGCGGCGTTCAAAACCCGGATCTCTGTAGGAAGGATCTCATATCCGCGAGGAGCTTTCGGCTCTGCCTTGACGTTTCCCCGCACCAAAATTGCGCTCTCTCTGCTGATGGAGCGCGCATTTTTAAATGCCTCTTTTCCTAAAAGCTTCTTTACCAGCGTCACCTGCGCCAGCCCTTTTCGGTCCCGCAGCACCAGGAAGGCTATTCCTCCCAGGTCGCGCATCTCATGAGCAAAGCCGGCAAGAATTACCTCTTTGCCATCCAGCTTTGCGTCAATATCGCCTGAATAATGAGTTCTAAGGATCAAGTCGTCTCACGGGAGCGAGAATGAATTCCTGATATAAAAGCAGTCTGATAAGATAAAGACAAATAGGGTGAGCGGCAAGATTGTAATAACTGTCACAGTAACTCGCCTAAAGCTGCCATTTGCTTCTGCAATGTGTCCCATCCGATTAAAGAGGTGGGTGGATTGAATTTGGTAAAGAGGATATCCACAGGAATCCCCGGCCTGGATAGCATGATCGAGGGAGGTCTTCCCATACCGTCTCTAACCCTTCTAGCGGGCGATGCCGGGGCAGGCAAGACCACGTTTTGCACTCAGTTTCTCTGCAAGGGAGCTGACCTGGGTGAGCACGGCTTATGCTTGCTGACCTTCGGCGGACCGCCGGATTTGCAGATCAATTATGCATCGAGCTTTGAATTTGCCAAGAGCGCTTATTTTGGCAGGGAGATCTGCTACCTTGAGCTGGAGGAGATGGTTGAAAAAGAATGCAGGTGCAAGGACTATCTGGACCTGCTGGAGCGAAAGATAGATGCTTTAGATCCGACTCGAATCGTCATTGAAAACCTCTCCATTCTGGAGGATGTCCTCAGAGACGAATACTGGCGTTTTCTCCTGAAGCTTTCTCATATGATCAAGTCAAGAGCAATGGTGGCATTGGTGACAGAGGATTGTCAGCCTGGCATACACTATCCTGCAAATGTCGCCCAGGTTGCGGATGGAATAATCCTGCTTCAGAATGAGGTGATCAATTTCGCAAGGAGAAGGTCGATTGAGATCCTGAAGATGTCCGGGACATCCCATCATCTAGGCAGGCATGCAGTAGATATATCAGTCAAAGGATTAATTGTTTATCCGGGCCTGTAACCATGACAAAATCCGAGCAGAATCTCCTGGGCCAGAAGGAATTCTGGATCTTTCTATTCGTTCTAGGGTGGATATTCTTCAACTGGCCTCTGATCGAGCTGGCCGACGGCTGGGTTCTGTTGGGCATGCCGGCCGTGCTGATCTATGTTTCCATCATCTGGCTAATTCTCATCCTGGCACTGTATCTCTTCGATCGGGGGAATTATAATTGATCGGGCAGCATGTCGCCTTAGTCGTAATGGTCCTTTACCTGCTGCTGCTCTTCGGCATAGCCAGGTATGCGGATAATCAAAAGCATATGGGAAAGAGCATCGTCGCCAATCCCTACGTTTATGCCCTGTCCCTATGCGTTTATGTATCAGCATGGACCTTTTACGGCTCTATCGGAAGAGCGGCATCCACCGGCCTGGAATTTCTGCCCATTTATATAGGGCCGGTCCTGGCCATGACTGCCGGCTGGATTATAATCAGAAAGATGATTTGCGTTTCAAAAGAGCATCGCTTGACTTCTATCTCCGATTTTATCAGCTTCCGCTATGGTCGAAGTTACACCATAGGGGCCGTGGTTGCAGCATTGAGCTTGATTTTGGTTACGCCGTACGTTGCACTGCAGCTCATTGCCATCTCCACATCTCTTGATATATTGAGCGGATCGAATATCGCATTTCTTGATTTTACTGTGGAAAGCAAACTCGTAGTAGCCGTTCTCCTGGGGGCCTTCGCAGTGATATTCGGGGCTAGACACCTCGATCCCATGGAACGCCACGAGGGAATGATCGCTGTGGTGGCCTTTGAGTCACTGGTCAAATTGGTGGCCTTTCTTATTGTAGGACTATACGTCGCTTACGCCATTTTTTCAGGATACGGAAACATTACGAGCGGGATGATAAGCCTGGCCGCAAAAGTTCCGGCTTACAATACCCTGATGGATATCGAGCCGATGCTCTGGTTCACCCTGACTCTTTCCTCATTCTTTGCCATCCTGTTTTTGCCCAGACAGTTTCATGTCATGGTAGTGGAAAACTCCGATGAGCTGCACCTCAAAAAGGCCATGTGGCTCTTTCCGCTCTATCTTCTGTTGATCAATCTATTTGTTCCCGCCATCGCCTGGGGTGGCGTGCTCCTCAACACACCCGGTCTGAAGGATGCCTTCATAATAACCATACCTTACAGCATGGGCCAGGATGCTCTATCGCTTTTCGTGTTCATTGGCGGCACTTCCGCAGCCACGGCCATGATCCTGATCGAATCCGTTGCCGTGGGTACCATGCTGCTCAACGATCTGGAGATGCCTTACATCCTGGGCCATATCAAGAAGGAACGGAATCTGGCCAATACGCTTCTCAATACCAGACGGGCAAACATTCTTCTCGTCGTGCTCCTGGGATACCTTTACTCTCGGGCCGTTGCTTACCAGACGCTCGCCGATATTGGCGTTGTCTCTTTTCTCGCGGCAAGCCAGCTGGCTCCAGTCGCTTTGGGCGGCCTGTACTGGAAGAGAGGCAACCGGAAAGGGGCTATGGCGGGCCTCACCTCCGGCTTTTTGCTCTGGGCTTACACCGCCCTCATTCCTACGATTGCCAAAGGAAACGTCTGGCTGGCGGATCTGGTCAGGGACGGGCCTTTTGGCATATACCTCCTCAGGCCCACCAACCTCTTTGGGCTTGACCTGGATATCTGGACAAACTCAGCATTCTGGACCCTTCTCATCAACTGCAGCCTGTATGTTCTCATATCTATTGCGAGCAAACCCAGCTCGGATGAGGAGAGCACAGCCGCATGCTTTGTGGATGCTTACCAGCAGGATCGGGCATCTCATTTGCCGGATAAGAAAGCTATGCACCAGGGATCGATTGAAGAGCTGGAGGCAACTTTAGCGCACTACATTGGCGAAGCCCCTGCCAGAATCGAGGTAGATGCCTACCTTGAGCGTCTGGGCACCAGCCGGGAGAAGATCGAGTCAGATCAGCTTCATCAGCTCTGGGACCAATTTGAAAAAACGCTTACCGGTTCGGTTGGACCTTCGGCTACCAAGATGATCGTACAGGACCATGTGACTGTAAAACCGGTGATCGAGGCGGCCAAAGAGACCCTTCCGGTGTATGATCTGGCGCGGGGAAGGATCTATGTTGCGCCTGAGATCGCCTATGAGGTCTTCACCGATCAGATAACTCACGGAGTAGAGGGGCTGTGCATCACTCATGATTCTCCGGAGGAGGTGAGGGAGCGCTGGGGATTTACTGAGACGCCCATCATCAAGCTCTCCGAAAAGAAAGGGAGCGATCGCTACATATCTCCCAGAAACCTTCCCCTTCTCTTTGTTACGATTAAGTCGTTTGTCGAGTCGAGCAATAACAGCATCGTTCTCATAGACAGCATCGGAAAGCTCATCGAGGAAAATGAGGGCAGAATACCGCAACGGGAGATGCTCGACTATGTCTACCAGATTGAGCTTTTAGCCCGTAAGTCCCATTTCATACTGGCCGAAGAGCGGGATTTTGTTCATGTGGAGATGCCTTCGAGCATAAATGAGGTAAAGGAGATGATCTTCTCATTGGGTCCTCTTTCCAGCTATCTCTTCCAGGTCTTCTCCGATACCATGCTCTCTCAGCTGCATGACGATGCCAGAAGAGAAGCCGTTATGCAGGCCAATGAGCAAATTGCCGCTCGGGAGTTCTTTGAGACCTTAAAGCAGACGCAGACGCCATCAGACGATTCGGTAAACGCCTGCGATTCTGATATGAAAGAGGCGCTGCAGTCCGGATTGTCACTTAATATCCCGCAGGATCTGGTGCTCACAAGACGCAGCTTCTTTGTGGCGGTAAGAAGGCTAGGCAGGATCATAAAAATGTTCGATCCAGCCTTTGATATTGTCGCGACATTGGCAGAGCTCATGAAGAGCTATGGCAGAAGCCCCTATGAGATCTCACTTATTCCCGGCACAACGTATATCATTGCGGAAGAAAAGCCGCAAAAGAGCCTGGAGTTGTACAGCGAGCTGGTGAGGCACGGCATGAACGGCCTGTGCATGAGCCGCTACAATCCGGCGACGCTTAACGAAAGATACAATGTGCCTGCCGATACGGTCATATGGCTGACGCAGAAGAGCGAGCCGGGATACAAGACGGTGGACCCGACGAACTTCCCCCGGCTCTCCAGCATGATCTCCGACTTCCTGAGCAGAGCCAATTATCCGATCATCTTGCTGGAGGGGATGGGATACCTCATTACCCAGAGCAACTACGAAACGGTTCTCAGGTTCGTCCAGTCTCAGAGAGATGAGATCGCCCTAAGGAACGCAATAATGCTGGTACATATCGATCCACTCTCCCTGGACACAAAAGAGCTGCATCGTCTGAGCAGCGAAATGGAGACATTCAATGCATGATATTGAAAAGCCTTTTAATAGTTAGCGACGGATAGCCGTCATCATGTACGATGCAGGATTTATATTGCTGTTCATAGTCATAATATTTGGCGCATTCCTGATCCTGAGGTCCATCAAGAACTTTGTGCTCAATGCCATTATGGGTCTGGTGATTCTTTTTCTGGCAAACGCCGTAGCAGGTCTTGGAATCGGCTATGGCTGGCTGGTGATCCTTATCTGCGGCATAGGCGGTGTCTTGGGCGCATTCCTGGTGATACTGCTTCACTTTATGGGGTTCGGGGTTTAGATAGTGTTAATTTTTTCATCATTGGGCAGCGCGCCCTCTAGATCATCATTTATTGTCAAATTTATATTGTTAATATTCTCCAAAAGCTCATTTCCAGAAGATGTGGTCTTATACAACCGTTCCTCTTTAACCAGATAACCGCGAGAGGTCAGCCAGTCGAGGTATTGTCCCGCATTCTTGAAATTAAGGTTTACCTGGTAGACTATTTTGGTCTTACTTGATCCTGCCCTGCAAATATTAAGAATACCACCAAGTATATCCAGCTTGTTTCTCCGTGTCATCTCTCAATGTCTATTATATCAGATACTGATAAAACTTTCGTAACTTTGATATTATGTATTTTTAAGCTAATAGTCATATATAAAAATAAGAATCTATGCAGGACCTCCGCTGTGCTGCATACGGTATGTCCGCGGCAAAAGAGCTGCTATCCTGCTACAATTGATGCAACAGCCTGATCCAGTTCTTCTGCATCCACTCGCAGCTGTTCGTCTCCCTGGTTCTTAAATTTTGCCAGATCCCTGCGCAATGGTCCCAAACGCAAGCTCGCATCGGATTTGCCAGTCGCGGATACCATCTGCTGCAACCTCTCCAGCTTCATTCTCATTGCATTCTGTCTGCTGAGCAGTTCCGACAGATCTCGCAGGGCTTTTGCGATGCTTTTGCCGCGAGCCGTTAGCTCCAGGTAGTTGATCCTGCCCTCCGGTCGCGACCTGATCAAACCCTGCGCCTGCAGCTCATGAAAGATGCTGCATGTATGAGGCAATGTGGAATCGATGCGCTTGGCTATCAGGGCAGCATAAGCGTTCTCCATCTCATCCAAAGCAATTAATGCTAAAACAGGCTTTTCCCGGAGGAAAAGCCGTTCTAGTTCTCCAAGCATCTCTCCTTCCGCTCTTCAGGCCTGAGAGCCCGCCTGCAACTGGGTCGGTGTTATGACCGGCGCAGAAAGAGCCTGCTCCGGCAGAGTTATCTCTGTAGGCTTGTCGAAGTCGTAGTACAGGTCTTCAGTCTCTATGCTGACCGATATCTCTCCCAGTTGAATGGATTGATTGAACATCTTCATCTGGCTTGTGCTGGGATCAAGTCCTCCAATGATCTCGGGCCTCATGGAGAAGCTCATTCTGCTCTGGTATTTCACAGGCAGATAGGACTTCTTGGAGATCCAAATCGTCTTTTCAATCTTGCCGGTCTCATTCAGCTCGGTTCTATTGACTGATGGCAGATACATGGGATACTGGGTAATCTTGGCAGCTATTGCAAAGGCGGCATTTTGCAGATTGGTCTGATCGCCGCTTCCGGTAACGATCTTCAGTTTGTAGGCATCTTCGCCATTGATGGACTCTGAGCCCAGATCCTCAGTGGTGGACAGATTAAATGTTGCAGCGATTGCCTTAACCTGATTGTTTCTGTCCGGGCCCCAAACCTCTTCCTTGGACCTGGGGTCGGCCAGGTGCGTCCAGTTGCCGCTCTCATCATTTACGTAGGTTGAATTTCCAATCTGGTACACATCGGCTTTTGTGGTGCTGCTGTTGGAAGGCTGGCCCGCCATCTCCATCTGGTTCTTGGTCGAGCCAGTGGCATGAGCCTGCAGGCTTGAAAGGTTTACAACGGCCAGAGTGTCGGCAGTTTCGGTAATAGTAGTTGACTTTTCAGCAGTTGCATTGCTCCCGGATTCAAGCTTGAGCGTCTGTGTCATTGAGCTCTTGATGCTGTAGGCCGTCAGGTTTTCGGCTGCGGCAACAGACAGGGTCTTGAGCTGCTCCGGGCTCTTTTCTGCCACGCTCGGGCTCTTCTCAGTACAGCCGGAGAGCGCTACGGCAATTAATGCGATAACTAGCAATAATCTCTTCATATTTTTCAGCTCCTATCTCAATCAATCACGCCTAATCTCACCTGGCTGGCAAAAACTTTTCGCCAGTGATCATCTCGAAGAGTTTGATATATATTCGGCTGGTTTCCTGCACTACTTCCGGTGGCAGTGCCGGAATGGCCGGTTCAGCTTTGCCGGCATCGCGGGCAACATAGAGCTGATCCTTGTAGCCGGTCCGCCGGTAGTACTGTCGCACATACTCCTTGGAGAGGTCCACGAACTCGCCCTGCTCGTAGCGGGCCTTGTCCCAGAATCGGTCCTCGTCGGCAGTTCCGTAGACATCGATCACCATGATCCGCCTCTCCTCGTCGAAGGCCAGCTCTTTTTTGCCGTCTACGTGAATCAGGCCGCGCGAGGCTACGCTCCTGCCGATGTCCTCGTCGATCTTAAGCACGACCTCCCTGGCATCATCGTATTCCTGGGATGATAGGCCGGAGATCTGCAGAGCTTCCTCTTTTTTCAGCAGTCTGTCCGTCTTCTCAAGCTTGGTCGAGACCTCGATGAAAGGCTCAGGAAGAGCCTCCCCGGAAGTAATCTTGTGCCCGGGGGCAAAGCCCAGATCTGTGGCCTTTATCTTGCCCTCTTTGACTCGATCGTAAAGAGAACCGGCCACAAACCAGCGGCAGATCCACTCCAGAGGAATGAGATAGTTTCTGGATGAGGCGGTGATCTGCTGAGGCTGGATTATGTCCACCTTTTTGCAGATCATTCCTGCGGGCGGCAAGTACTCGATAAAGTGCGTCTTGATGCCCATTTTTTCGGCTCTTCTAAACCAGTACATGCCCTCTCGGCTGAGGGTCTCGCCCTTGAAGGGGATCTGGCTGGGAATGATTTTATCAAAGACTGAAATGTTATCTGTAAATCGGAATTCCAGTCGGTCGCCCAGGTCGTAGGCCTCTTTGACCTTGCCCTTCATCAAAAGCTTGCGCTGCATCGTCGGTTGTTACTCCTTCCCAGGATAATAATCCTTTTGTCCATTATTCTTTGAAACTATCATAAAACGGATCTTAGAAGCGCATGAGGATTAGTTGTGCTGCTTAGCTGTGCTGCCTGAAGGCTTGAGTTAAGAAAAAAGGAGGATAAGAGAGGTTTAATCGAAGTCCTCTCCGCCCATGCC
>DAONES010000049.1:0-13220 GCA_035403205.1 Methanothrix sp.
CGCTCAGTTCTAAATACATTGATATCCAGATAATGAGAGGAGCCAAAGTTGGCTGCATTGCTGGAATTAGAATGATGTTTTTATTGATGGGGTGAATAGAGCTTGAAATTGATAGTTTTCTACAATGGCGAATTTGGCGAGAGGGTGGTGGGCAACCTCATCAACTACTCGGGTTTCTGCATCTCCTGTGCCGATGCCTGCACCCAGTGCCGCAACGTCCGGCCGGGCTATGCCCAGAACATCGTCTCACTGATAGAGATGCCAGACCCCGCATCCCTGGGAGACTTCATTGACGATGTCGAGCCGCTCCTCCCCCAGAACATTCCCGCGGCAGACATCGCCCTGGTCATCAATGTTCATCCCGACATCCTCTTCGGCCTTCTTCCCAAACTCAAGGAGGCAGGGGTGAAGGGCATTGTGGGCGGATCAGAGTCGCCGAGGGAGCTTCCTCTGGGACAGAGAAAGCAGCTTGAGGAGAAGGCAGCGGAGCTGGGCATGGAGGCGGCCTTTGCCAAGCCCTTCTGCGCTCTGCGTCCCGATCCTGCCAAGCCGAACATCTATGCCTTTCTCACCGAAGCGGGCATTGGCGACCCGCTGATCGATGTGACTGTGCAGAGCAGCCGGGCGGGAAAGGATCACATCCTGGCGGCAAATGTGCTGCGCAGCGCGCCCTGCGGCTCAACATGGTTTGTGGCCAAGCGCCTTCTGGGCCTGGAGCCTGACCAGCCTGACATCCGGGAGAGGATCTCAGAGGCGCATCATGCCTATCCCTGCACAGGATCGATGGAGAGGGACACGGAGCTTGGCGACACCGTTCTGCACAAGGGCGGCTACATCATCCGCGATGCGGTGGAGGACGCCTTCAAGAGGGCGAAGAGACAGGACTGATCTACTTCGAAAGCTATTAACCCTTGAGAGGCAGATTCATCAATCATGTTCTCTACAATTCGGGCCTTTTCCGTTCTCATGATCCCCTCCGCTGGCGAAACACAGAAAGCGGGCTACTGGCTGGAGAAGGGAAATGAGCTGTGCAACAGCGGACAGGGAGAAGAAGCTATCAAAGCATACGACCATGCCCCGGGCATTGATCCGACGCTGATCGACGCCTTGAACAACAAAGGACTGGCCATGGCCGCCATGAAGACCGCCGATACCCTGGAGGGAAAGGCAGGAAGATGCAGCATACGGTGAAATTATCTGGCTTTATTTAGTAAATTGCGGCTTCCTTGGTATTTGGATGATACAGCCATAGCAAGGAAGCGAAAATCGCTCTATAAGAGAAAACCCACAAGGCAATTGCTGAGCTAATTTTGAGGGCCAAGTATGAGAGCCAAGGTCCTTGAGCCTCTGGCAGAGACGAACCCCGATTGTTCCAGAATGCTTCAGACTGCCGGCAGGCTTGAGGAGATGGTCGTTGCCGAACTAGGCAAGGAATTGCAAATGGAAGAAAGCAATTTATATTTTACTGACCAAGATCCAGAACGGAAGGTTTTTTCAATGAATCAAGAACAACTCCTGAAAACGCTCAACCAGAAGCAGATCCTCTACACAAGGATGGATCTCTCTGATCCGAGGAACGGCGAGTATCTCCTGGCAGTGTTTCACCTGATCCCTGGCGGAGAGCTCAACATCATGCAGGCTGCGGCTGAGATCGCGGCTGAGAGTTCGACAGGGACAAATTTTACCGTGAAGACAGAGACACCATTCTCGAGGGTGATGAACGCCCTCGTCTACAAGGTCGATCTCGAGAAAAACCTGGTCTGGATCGCCTATCCCTGGCGCTTGTTCGACAGGAATGGCAACGTCCAGAACATCCTGACCTACATTGTCGGTAACGTCCTCGGCATGAAGGAGATCAAGGCGCTCAAGCTCCTGGACATCTGGTTCCCCCCGTCCATGCTGGAGCAGTACGACGGCCCGAGCTACACACTCGACGACATGAGGAACTACCTCGACGTCCACGACAGGCCGATACTCGGGACCATAATCAAACCCAAGATGGGACTCACCTCTTCGGAGTACGCCGAGGTCTGCTATGATTTCTGGGTCGGCGGCGGCGACTTTGTCAAGAACGACGAGCCGCAAGCCGACCAGGACTTCTGTCCCTACGACAAGATGGTCAAGTATGTCAAGATGGCCATGGACAAGGCGGTAAAGGAAACGGGGAGAAAGAAGGTCCACTCGTTCAACGTATCGTCAGCCGACTTTGACACCATGATTGAGAGATGCGAGATGATCAGGCAAGCGGGCTTTGAGCCGGGATCGTATGCGTTTCTCATTGACGGCATCATGGCCGGCTGGATGGCTGTCCAGACACTCAGGCGAAGGTATCCGGATGTCTTTTTGCACTTCCACAGGGCGGGCCACGGCAGCTTCACGAGGCCGGAAAATCCCATCGGCTTCTCCGTGCTCGTGCTTTCAAAGTTTGCAAGGTTGGCAGGTGCCTCAGGAATCCACACCGGGACGGCAGGCGTCGGCAAGATGTCAGGCAGTCCCGAGGAGGACGTTACGGCAGCGAGGAACATCCTGAAAGTAGAGGGCAAAGGTCACTTCTTCACCCAGAACTGGGGAAAGATCCCCCCGCAGGACTACGACGCCATCGAGATGGTCGAGATGGACGATGCTCATCATGTTGTTCTGGAGGATGACTCCTGGCGCGGCCTCAAGAAATGCTGCCCGATCATCTCTGGCGGACTCAATCCAACGCTCCTGAAGCCGTTCATCGATGTCATGGGCGGAGTTGATTTTATCACGACTATGGGCGCCGGTTGCCACGCCCACCCGAGAGGAACACGCGCCGGTGCGATGGCCCTCGTGCAGGCATGCGAGGCCTATATTCAGAAAATCGACACAGAGGACTATGCGAAAGATCACAGGGAACTGGCCGAGGCGATCGAGTTCTTCAGCAAGAAGAAAAAGATGTGATCTTTTTATCCAGTCAGATACCTTTCATTGTTTCCATTTTTATTCCAGCCGGTGGAGTTGCGCTCCGCCATCTTCTCCCTACCCCGGATTTCCTGATTGGTGAAAATGAGGATGCTTTTAGTGGTTTAACAACAGTGGGCTTTGTTCCCAAACAGGATCTTGGGTGCAGATTTTGGGCAGGATGGTGTTGCTCTGAATTATCGAGCTGTATTAAGAGCACCATCAAAAAATGAAAGGATTCGAGCACCCTAACTGAACTTTATAACTCAATCATAGACAATTTCAGACCATATTGGTCCGGATTTGGTCGCATGCTCCAGATAAGCCCTAAACCCAACAAACGCAGGTCGATCAAGCTCGATCCCATGAGCTTTCACACCCCAGGTACAAACAAGCAATTGGGTTCGGTGCAGTTCCTAGAGAGCTTATAAACGTATAGGTATTTGGCTAAGGGATTGCCTGGCAGGTATTTATCAGCAGTTCCGGTTAGGTTCATATCAGCCACGCCTCCTATGCCGTTGAGAATATCGGCACCGTTGTCCATTCCAAGATAGCCTGATCGAGGAGGTACGATGGGATATTTCTTTGAAGGAAAAGATCGTTATTATATCTCCACCGCACAGATCCAGATGCTGTCAAATGAAATTGTAAAGTGGGCTAGACTCCAAGAGGGCATGGCAGAGCGGAATGAAGCTGGGTAGGTCACATTCGTAGATGTGCAGGGGTATGAAACCACTAAACGATCATCCTTCGGTTGCTCATGATTTAGCCAAAGTTTTTTTTATTAGATGATATATAGATAATAATTATGGCAAACCGATGGTAGGGAGGATTCGAGTATATGAAACATTATATACTATTTGGATTTGTTGTGGCCATGTTAGTAGTAACTGGCTTTGCACAGAATACGACAACAATTGACGTAACTGCTTTTAAGCAAGCCTTAGAAAAGGATGGATTTACTGTACAACAGGGCGCTACAGGTTTTTTTGATGTCATCAAGTTATATCGCTTTCCATTTAAGGGTAAAATAGCGCCGAGGGTGGGATTCGAACCCACGATCTCCGGAGGAGAACAGGTTTAGCAAACCTGCGCCTTACCAGGCTAGGCAACCTCGACTTACCTCAAGCCCTTTCCCCTCGGCCTATTTAAATTCTGCGTTCGCCTGCCTGCCAGAAGCATGCAAAAGGCCGGGCATTTGCCGGCATCACTGCACACAGAGAATCACTGCACGCAGGCCAGCAGATCCTTGCTGGTGATGATCCCCACCAGCGCCCCATCCTTCATCACCGGCAGCCTTCGCACCCTGTGCTCCCGCATCAGCCTCGCCGCCTCGGCAGTGGTCGTATCCAGGTCGATGGTGATCAGCGGTCCAGGCGTCATGATCTCCCGAACGCCCACCTTTGCCGGATCCCGGCCCTCCGCAAAGACCCTGAGAAAGACCTGGCTGGTGGTAACAATTCCCAGGCACTCCTTGAGAAGGCCATCCCTGGCCACTAGAACGCTGCCCTTCCTTTCCGCGGCCATCTTTCTTATTGCCTCCAGCACCGTGGCCTCCGGGCGCACTGTGGCAATGGGATAGCTCATCAGATCTCGAACCTTCATAGCCAACCACAATCCTGCTATCCTCTCTTTTATGTGGCTGCTGGCGGATAAAACTAATGCGCGCGATAATTGCTGCAAATAAGAAGATAAAGCAAAATGAAGAGCCCATATCGAAAGCAGATCGCAAGTAGATCGAAAGCAAATTGAAATCAGATTGAAAGCGGATCAGAAGAGCTTATCGTGAAAAAAGGAAAATCAAGCGGGATCGCTCCACTCAGAGAACGCCCCACTCTATCTCCAGTCCCACCGCAGGCTGCTCCAGGCCGAAGCTCTTCAAGACCAGTGGATGAAGCTCTCCAAAGCAACCGATCTTCCTGCCCCCGGCGAGAAGATCCCCGCCCCGTCCGGGAATAAGAGCTCCATCCTGAGAGGGCACAATCTCAGCTGCTATCGCCAGCTCTCGCAGCACAACATCCAGGGCAGAACGAATCTCCGAGAAATCGGCGCCGCTGTGAATGCTAGCAGCAGCCAGATTCATGCGGGTCTTCTTCTCGACAACGACATCGCCCACGGCAAATATCCTCTGGGGCAGAGGATGATGCTGGTTCATGGCAAATATCTCCAGGAGGCTGGAGAGAAGGGAGGTGCGAAGAATGGTGTGCAGCTCGCTGATGGGATGCATCACATGCACTGCTCCCACGCCGGCGCACTCTGGCGAGCGGCGCATCCACTGGAAATGGACCTTCTCATTGGTAAGGGTGAAGGGCATGGTCTCCAAATATCCCAGGCCAGCCATGACAGCGCGAATCTCGCCCTTGCGAAGCTCCGAAGGATGGGCGCGGCCTACAGTCACCGTTCCGGGGAGCCGGGCATCCAGCCGGTCAAAGCCGTAAGCCTTGGCCGCGTCCTCGAAGATGTCCCAGCTATGCATCACGTCCGCCCGGTAGGCCGGAACCAGAACGTCCACATCCGCACCGTTTCCACTGGCCTCCGCCCCAAAGCGCATCCTGCGCAGGCACTCGGCTAAATCCTGAGAGGATAGATCAAATCCAATCAGCCGGTTGGCCTCACTCGTCTCCACGGTCCAGGAGGAAGGAAGCAGGTTCGGCGAGACAAAATCGCCCTCGCTTCTCTTGACCAGAACGCTCTCGATCTGTCCGCCTCTCTCCGCCAGGGAGGTCACCACGATGTTCAGGGCCTTGTGAACCATGCCGTCCATTCCCGTAACATCGATGAACAGATCCTGGGTATCCTCGGTTACCGAGGTCAGCTCGCCATTGATGATCGGCGGGAAGGAGAGCACCTGATCCCTGGCATCCACGATGAGAGGATAGCGCTCGCAGCCTTTGAGAATATGGCCATAGCCCTTGCCTTTTGGATGCTTTTGCAGGATCTCAAGCATGCTCATCTCATCGGAATAATCCAGGGGTACGAACTTTCGCTCCGGATCCTCACCGAAGTAGCGGAACGGCGGAGTGACCCGGGAGATATCGTGCACCCCTATGGCCACCTTGCGCCTGTTTCTGCCCAGGCCCCAATGCAGATCCTCTTGCAGGCCCATCAGCGACTCAATGGCCTCGCTGGTAAACGACAGGCCCCGCACCACTGCGCAGCCGATGATGGGGCGGACCGATTTCACCGACTCATCCACCTTTAGGACGATGGGTCCAGGCTTTACTTCGTACTCCACGAGGCCGGTCTTCAGGCCCAGAAATCCCTGCATGGCCCTGGCCACACCCTCAGCGCTGTAGAGATCGGGCCGATCCGGGAAGAACTCCACATCGACATACTCCTCCTCAGCCCTCTTTCCAATGTCTGCACCCATCATGGCCAGGCGGCCCATGATGGTATCTCGAGATGCTCCAATCAGCCTCTCCATATCATCGTAATAGACTCTCACAACCGGCATTGACTAAACCCCCTCAAAACTTGATGGAAACAGGCGTCTCCCGCAGCCATTCGATATCCGACTGATACAGCAGCCTCAGGTCTTTGAGCCCCAGCCTGAGCATGGCCACCCGGGAAACACCCAGACCCCAGGCGAGAACGGGATGCTCAATTCCGAAGGGCGCAGTGACCTCCTTTCTGAAGACTCCTGCTCCGCCCAGCTCCACCCATCCCAGGCCCTCGATGAAGACCTCCGGCTCAACCGACGGCTCGGTGTAGGGGAAGTATCCGGGCCGGAACCGGACCTCCTCAAATCCCATCTTGTTGTAGAACTCCTTGAGTATGCCCAGGAGATGAGAGAACGTCACATCCCTGTCCATCACGATTCCCTCCAGCTGCTCGAACTCCGGGGTGTGGGTGGCATCAATGGCCTCCCGCCGGTAGACGCGATCAATGCCGAAGGCTTTGACTGGAGGCTCGGGGTGGTCGGCGAGATACTTGATGGTGACACCCGTAGTGTGGGTGCGCAAAACTTCCTGGCGGGCCACCTCCGGCCTCCAGCATCCGCCCCAGCCCGATGATCCGGCTCCTCCCCGCTCATGCATATCTTTGACCCGAGTGTAGTCGGGAATGTCGGCCAGGCTGTCCAGGTAGAAGGTGTCCTGCATCTCTCTGGCGGGATGATCCTGGGGCTGGAAGAGAGCATCGAAGTTCCAGAAGCTGGACTGCACAATCTGGCCCTTGATCTCCACAAAGCCCATCTCCAGCATGATCGACCGCATGAAATCGATAATCCTCTGGTAGGGATGCATCTTGCCTGGGATGATCCGGTCTGCGGCAAGGGTTACGTCGTAGGGTCGAGCGCGATAAGACGAGCCCATATAATCCAGATACAAGACGCCATCCACTTCCCTCCACGAACCGGTTTTGATCATATCTGATGTAAGGGTCGGCATCTCCTTGGCCGCAATCGCACCTATTCCAGAAGACGCGCATTTCTTTCCTTCTTCTGTGATCTCATAGCGCCACTCTTTGCTCTTGCTGCCTGTCACCAGCCCCCGGCTCCTGAGATCTGCCTGGCCCTTTTTATCCAGATCGGTGCTGCTCTTAGGCCCGGCCAGCAGAATCTCAAGCGTCTCCTCATCCTTGCCCTTTGGAGCGCTGCCCACAGGCTTGATCAAGCCGGCCTGGATGGCCGCCCACCCCTTCTTCCTCAGCCATCCCAGAGCGATCTTGTGGGACGGATCCTTCAGTTCAGACACCGCCTTGCCTGAACCAATAGAGGAAAAAAGTGCCCTTTCCGGAAGACCTTCCTGAGCATATTTTCTGCCCTCTTCCGTCAGAGAGACAGACTCCACTACCGACTTGGTCACCTTAAGGAACCCCTGCTCCTCCAATGCATCTGCCGTGGCTCGAACCGCCTCCACCTTCATTGCAAGCAAATCCGCTATGCTCTGCGGATCGCATTGACCCTGCAATATCGATTTTAGAACTTTGACATCGTTTTCCGATAACATAACACCATCCCACTGCCGGGCGGATCAGAGCAAGGCTCTCCTGCTCCTTCGCCCCGTTCAAAAGAAAGAAAAGACTAAATTCCCGAAGATGCCCGAAGCTAGCCTCTCCGGCTTTAATAGCCCGATTTTACGATTGACAAATGAGCATTTCCCAGTATTACCAGGCACGGTTTTTTCGGTTAGATTTATGATTTATAAACCTGTCGAATAACAGGACTTTGCATTAAAAGTCGATCCTAAAACAAAAGTCTTGGGTCTGCAACTAAAGTGACAGACATGATCCGCGAATTGGTTATATTCTTCGAGGGACGATTCATTCAGATTTTGATCCAGAGTTTTGCAGGCAGGAAAAAATGAGAGCCCTTAAAAGTCTCTCTATCTACTGATTTGGTTGCTAGGCAATGCGCTCATTTCTGGTAATTTACCAGATTGCTTTTCAAGTTTCTTTTCGTCGGATTTGACTCTGCGCTCTAGCTTCTTGATATCTTCTTCAGGTGGAAGATCCTCCGGCTTGATTCCCCTCTGCCCGAGCATTTGGCGAACGCTTTTATTATTCAGGACATGCTCGTTGGTTATTTGCAATTCTCCACACAAATCTTCATGCAATACTTTATGATTGGTCATTTCTGTAGCAAGATTCTTTGCGGCGATGGTCAACGTGGGCAAAAAATCTGCCAGTGGACGAGTTTGGATAATTCCAAATCGGGTTTTCATTTCCTGGGTTGTATATCCTCCAAATAAGGCAGCATCGCCCTTTGAACGAATGCGCCCAAACCCTGCATCATCTACTCCTCGCTCGTAAATGTTTCGCGAGAGAGCCTTCTCTGATTCCCGTAGACGCTCTCTGACTTCAAACCGATCTTGAAGTCGCATCCTGTCTTCTATTAATTCCAGTTTTCGAGTCTGAACGGCAAAATAGCTTTGAGCAAATGCAATTTGCTCCTTCCTAGGGTCACCATTTTGGGCAATTAAGTAGCAAGCATAGCGAGTAAGCATGAAATCTTCGATTTCTCGCTTCCCGCCTTTGGCGTGCGTGATCAATTTCGTGACGCCACGAAAATGATCACTGATATTGTATCCGACTGTCTCACATGATTCTATGGCTCTCTGAATTGCGGTCAGAAAATTTTCCCATCTAGCATATCCTAATGGCTCTTGAAGGTCTCTAGCGAACCAGAATTCGGTATTCTCATCCAAGTTATTGGCAAGCGAATCAAAACGGCTCTGCATTTGTTGGATTAATTCTCTATTCATCGGGCAATAAATTGTGTTGAAGATATAAATTTATTTGGACAAGCCATATTTATTATTGTACTTAAATGCAAAGCCGAATAACAAAGCTTTGCACGTATGATCAATGCAGATGAGAACCATTTCGTCGATGTCAACGAAATGGTCCTCGACGTGGTTTACACTGTTGAAATAAGACCGTCCGGCCTTGTAACTCGGTTCGATTTCTAAATCAGCAATCTGCAAAAAGAAGAAGAAAAAGGGTCATTTCCGCCAGACGTCGCTCTCCAGCTCGTCCAGCGCTCCCATGACGCCGCTCACAGCCATCTGGAAGAACTGCCTTCCCTTCTCAGGAGTCGCCGGCTGGGGATTGCCCATGATGCCGTTGCCCATGAGGTGGCGCACATCCTTCATGACCATAAACCGCGGCCTATTGGGAAAATGCTTCTCTGGCGTTCCCCTGACCAGATGGGGACGGATGACCATCATGAGAGAGGTCTCGATCTCTCCTGCATGCCCGTCATGCGGGGTCTGTACTGCCTTGTCGTCGATCAGATCGAACAACGATACCAGGCTCACAGAGAAATCCCGCACCTCCACCGCCATCTGACAGGCCTCCTCGAGGGCGGCCATGTGCTGCCCACCGGCGTGCCCGGTCAGAATCAGTACTCTCACAAAGCCGCTTTCATAAAAAGAGAGCAGCAGATCCCTGGCATAGGCGCGCAGGGCATCGTGCCCCACGGTGATGGTGCCGGGAAACCTTCGCGTGCTACGGCAGACTCCGTAATGAATGGGCGGGGCCAGGAAGACCTGCCGCACCTCGGCGACGGCCCGCGCCACCTCCATAGCCTGAATGGTATCGGTTATCGTGGGAAGGTGCGGCCCGTGCTCCTCAGTCGCACCCACCGGCAGGATCACAGTCTGCGTCTGCCGCAGGCCTGCCTCGATCTCCGGCCAGCTCATCTCCTCCAGCAGCTTCATACGGTGATGACAGCTCCGGAGAGGACGTACTCCTCAGGCACCTTCAATTCGTAGGCCTTATCGCCCACAGAGAGCTGGTAGGCGCTCATCGGTTTGGTGTCGAAATTAGTGCCGCTGGCAATCGGCCCTTCCGTAGAGTAGGGCAGCACCAGAACGAACCGGCCGCTGTCGTCGGTGGTGTTGGACTGCTTGTAGAGGAAAGCCCGGTTCTGATTGGTCATGATGGGCACTGCCGCGGTAACCTTCGTCCCTGGTGGAGCATTTCCGCTGACCACAGCACCCGGAACATGCTCAAAGGTCTTGACGAATTTCTGGCCTGCGGTTATTGTATTCTCCGACTCGTGCACCAGACGGTAATGCTGCAGGGCATCGAGCGGGAAGGCGGGGTTGGCAGGGCTCATGGCAGCGATCTCGGCAATGTCCCCTTTATCTCTGCTCTCTTTGACGAACGACTCCAGCTCAGTGCGGTTGCGGGTGATCATGGGAGCTTCCGTCAGAACGGGAACTGTAAACCCATTTCCTGCATCTCTGGCCCGATAAGCCAGCCCCACGCCCATATCTCCATCGGTCTCGCTTCCATCGAAGAAGTACAAACGAGCCGCCATGGTCTTGAAGTAAGGCTCGCGCCAGATCTGCACCGGCACCCAGCTGTCGCCCTGCTGCTGGTATACTCCGGCCATGTAATTGGAGGTCGGAATAGAACTCCAGGCGGCCATGGCATGGAACTTGCCCACCGCCATCGGCTGATCAATCATCACATATTTAGTGTTCATATACCGGGAACGGTTCTGGTCCAAGCCGGCAAGGACTGCCTCCGCCTGGCTCTCATTTTCCGCCAGGAAGAAGGGCGAGGAGCCGGAAACATTCCGGGTCACGCTGCCGATTCCTTGCTGGAAGGGATTGGCATTGGGAATCCTATGGCCCACGCATTCAATGAGGTGGCCGTAGTCCCACCAGGACATGATGCCGTAAGCTGCATCCGGATAGACGTACTTGCCGCCGGCGGGGCGCACATACTTCTCATAGAGGTCCATGCCAGGCTGTGGAGTATTATTCTGCAGCCAAGCCGTTGAGGTCAGCCAATCGGAATCAGGGCCTCCAGCACTTTGAGCGTATACTATGCTCCAGCTGAGACTTGGCGAGATGATGAACAAAAACACCAGGACAGCCGCCACAATGGTCTTTAGATTGGAGGTGACAAGCTTTGCCGGATCTCCGATGGATTTCAGGTCCAGATCTGTGATGCCAAACCTGTCAAGCAGCCAGGCCACCAGAAAACCGGTGAGAATGGCTACATTGATCGCATAATAGTAGGTGAACCTGTTCTGGGCAAGAGCCATAATGAGAATCACCAAAGACCAGGTTAAGATCATTATTTCACCCGGCTTTTGGTATTTGACATTTCTGGACAGCAGCAAGGCAATCGCGATCAAGGCTAATGTAAAGGTGGTAAACAGGATGGCCAGGATCTCAGGCAGCCGGAAGACGGCCGCAGGATCGGGACTGTAGCCTATGCCCGGAAACGATGAGATGACGCTGGAGAATGAGAACTGTCCACCGCTGGAGAACAATGCGGAGGCCTCTCCAACCGTTGCTGCGCCGCCAGTCTTCTGCTGAAATATGCTCAGACCGGCCAGGAGCGGCTTGGTGAACTGAGGAAGTGCAAAGTAGAGTATGGTCATGCCTATTGCCGCCAATCCCACCACTGCCCCGGGATAATAGTAGTTCTCAAATCCCTTCTCTTTTATGAGCCGGGACAGGACAGTGAGGAAGATGACCGCCGCCACACCCAGGAGAAGAATGGTGGGCTGGAAGAGACTGTAGAGGTAATGATTGAAACCATAGTAGGAATCGACGAAAGGAAGCACCAGCAGCATGGCCACGAAGAATGTTATTGCTCCGGATATACCCAGATATTCCACATTCTTGCTGCGCATATGGTCAAAGATGCTCTGAAGCATGATGAAGAGCAGAATTATTCCCTCGAAGAGAAATCCCGATGACCAGGCATCTATGTAAAGGCCAAGGGATACCCCTGCCAGAACGGAATAGATGAGCGGCTTTTTAAAAGCCGACCAGTTCCTCTGAACCGCCGAGAAGCTCATGCTCTTGCCCGAGCCGAGGGCAAGCAGCAGGAACATCATTGTGAGGCTGCTAAAGAGAATCTCAGCGGCGTGGTGATCTGTGAAGCCCAGGGTAGTGCGGCTCAGTACCTGGCCGGGGAGGACAGCAATGATCAAAGCGGAGATCAGGCCGCAGCTCTTGCCGAATAGCTCCCGGCCGATGAAGTAGACGGGGAAGACGAGCAATGCGCCGAGAACGGCTGGCAGGATTGCGCCAACCACCTCAACGAGATGGTTGCTCGGATGGCCCAACCCGAATATGTAGGAGAATACGGTTATGGCCCAGCTAACAAAAGGACCAAAGTGTAGCGGCGTACCATGCGGGAAATAGGTCATGGGATCAAAGTACATTCTTTGCAGGTTGATCACTGTGCCTTTGGCCAGCATCATATGATACCAGGCATCGGTCTCACTGCTGAATATGACGCTGCTACCCGAGAAGACCCGGTTCCAGGGAATAATGGCGCGCAAATACAATGAGAAGAGCGCGGCTACTATCAATCCTGCATATAGATATAAATCGCTATTCTGCCAAATGCCGGCCCTCTCCGCCACATTGGACTTCTTTTCCAGGGGGACCGACGAGGCCTTCAGAGGCTCGACCTCGTTGGGCTTTTTCGTGGTTTTCTTGCCACTCTCACCCTTATCCACAGATCTCTTAGACATCAAAGCCAGAAGACCTTTCTATCTTCATAAACGTTTTGAATCGTGCCCGATACTCTCGCGACAAATGCGCTACCGTACTCACTCTCTCCTCCAGGGTTTTCCATTGTCTGAGGGCGGTTTTGTTGAGCCGAGCTGTCCGATTTGGCCAGCGATGGCCCGCAGATGCCGTCCGGCGCAGGACAGGGCCGTCTCATGCCGCCCACCGCCATCGCATCCGATCGTTGATTGCTCTGCAAATGGATATATTGTCCAAACGCCATCCTTGCTTGACGATCCCACAGCGCAATGCTCAGAGGGATTATCGGAGAACGATCATTATGGAGAAGATACAGGATATAAAGGGTCT
>DAONES010000050.1:0-12894 GCA_035403205.1 Methanothrix sp.
AGGTGGACGGAAGACGGGAGCGGCTCTATGTGCACCGCAAAGGAGCCACGCGGGCCTTCGGACCCAGCAGGAGAGAGGTGCCCCAGGCCTATGCGAATGTTGGTCAGCCGGTGCTCATACCTGGCAGCATGGGAACGGCATCCTACGTTCTCTGCGGATGCGACCGGGCGCTGGAGCTGTCTTTCGGATCGGCCTGCCACGGCGCTGGCCGGGTCATGAGCAGAAGCCAGGCCCTGAAGCAGTTCACCGGCCAGGATGTGA
This sequence comes from Methanothrix sp., assembly GCA_035403205.1. GTDB lineage: Archaea > Halobacteriota > Methanosarcinia > Methanotrichales > Methanotrichaceae > Methanothrix. The sequence goes on from DAONES010000050.1 coordinate 262, forward strand.
AGGCTGCCCTGAACCGGAACGGCATTGTGGTCAGGGCGACATCGCCGGGAATGCTGGCCGAGGAGGCCCCCCAGGTCTACAAGCCATCCGGAGATGTGGTGGATGTGGTGCACAACCTTGGCATCGCTACCAAGGTTGCCAGGCTGGCGCCGATGGGCGTGTCAAAGGGATAACAGCAAGAGCCAAATAGCTTGCCCACCTGGCTAATGGTAGGGACTATGAAGACCAAGATTAAGATTGCCGGGCAGAAAGTCCACGAGGTGGGCTACAGATACTTCCTGATGAGCAATGCCATAGACATGGGCCTCAAAGGCTTTCATGCCCGCAATAGAACAGGTGAAAAGCTGCCTGAAGTGATCGCTCTGGTCGAAGGCGATGAAGAAACGATCGCAGATTTCAAAAAACTGGTAGAGACACTAAAGCCCGAACAATCCCAGGTATCAAGCATTTCTTTTGAGGATTTTGAGGGCGATGTTATGAAGACGGAGAGCTATGCTCAAATTTGCTCCGCGATCCAGTTGAACAAGGCGATACCAGTGCTCCTGGATATGAGAAATGAGATCAAAGCCGTGCGGAAAAACTCAGATATGACGCTGGATGAGATCAAAGCCGTGCGCAAGACCACAGACTTGACGCTGGATGAGATCAAAGCCGTGCGCAAGACCACAGACACGACGCTGGATGAGATCAAAGGAATGAGAGAAGACATTCAACCGGGATACGGAATGAATCTCAGACAGGTGCAATCAGATATCAGGGCCATAAAAGAGCGCTTGGGCATGCAGTGAGCGTTCCACCAAGCCAGAAAAAGGCCAGAAAGCATTGGCGGCAATTGTAGTTATAATAATAAATACCCTCCAAAAGGATGCATTTTTCTTATGAACCTGCGCGTCGTCCTGGTAGAGCCCCTCTACGATGGCAATGTGGGCTCCGTGGCCCGTGCCATGAAGAACTTCGGCTTTTCTGAGCTGGTGCTGGTCAACCCATGCAAGATCGAGGATTTCGGACGGGCCATGGCTTCGCATGCCAGAGACGTTCTCATGATGGCCCGCTCCTTCGCCACCATCCAGGAGGCACTGGCAGGAGCCGACCTGGTGGTGGGGACCACAGGAAAGCGGCTGGACGAGGCCCAGCATCACCTGCGCCTGCACCTGCGGGTGCCCTGCCTCACCTCCAGGGAGCTGGCAAAAAAGCTCAGCGGAAAAGAAGGGACCGTGGCCCTGCTCCTTGGCAGGGAGGATTGCGGCCTCAATTCCGAGGAGCTGGCCCTCTGTGACATGCTGGTCTCCATTCCCACGAGCAGCAACTATCCGGTCATGAACCTCTCCCACTCAGCAGCCGTGCTCTTCTACGAACTGGCCCAGACGGAGGCCGAGGACGCGGACGGCTGCAAAGTGGAGATGGCCAGTGGAGAGACCATGGCCCTGCTGCGGGAAAAGAGTGCGCAGCTTCTCAAAGAGACGGACTACCCGCCGCACAAGGTGGATTTTACACTGCTCATGCTGCGCCGAATCCTGGGCAGGGCGGAGCTGACCCAGAGAGAAGCGCGCACTCTTCTAGGACTGATCAAGAGAATACTATGGAAGATAGCATGCAGAGAGATGCGGAAATGATAGCTTCTCAGATGCTGTAGTGCAGCCCAAATTTTTTGCCGACGGGAAAAAATAGGCACTGGAGGCCAACAGCCCCTGTGCATTTATAAAAGGACTACTCTGAAATCTCCACGAGTCCGCTGTCCAGATGGTAGCAAGCGCCCACTATGGTGAGATTGCCTTTCTCGACTGCCTCGGACAGGATGGGCTCGGAGGTACGGATCTCCTCCACGACATTATCCACGTTGCACTCAATGGAATTTTCCAGGAGATTATCTTCGTTTCCTGCTTTTTTGGCCTCTTCAACTGCCGGCTGGATGAAACCGACGAGGCTATTCAGGTGGCCCGGCACTTCTCCGCCCTTTACTGCGGCGGTGACAGCTCCGCAGCCATCGTGGCCCAACACGAGGACCAGGGGCACATTCAGGTGCTCTACGGCATACTCGATGCTGGCGATGGTGACATTATCCATGACCTCCCCGGCGGTTCTGATCACGAATATATCCCCCAGGCCCTGATCGAAGATGATCTCAGGCGGGATCCTGGAGTCTGAGCATCCCACGACAACGGCAAAGGGATGCTGTCCGGAAACAAGGTCGGTCAAGCGCTCCTCTGACTGGTTGGGATGGGTGGCATTGCCGGAAGCAAACCTGGCGTTGCCATCCATGAGCATTTGCAGAGCCTGATCACCGGAAATGCTGGTTTTTTCCTCTGATGCTGCTACAGATGAAACTAATGCAAAAAGCAATAGTATCATTGTTAATAATCGTGAAGTTCTTACACCAATTCCTCCTTATAACTGCCCTAAACAAATGATAAATAAAAAACTTTCCGGTCAATTAATGGCAAATATATGATTATTATTGATGCAAGTGGGAATTTGGCGGATCGCTTTGGAGGAAAAAGGAGGCAGAAGCCTGGGAAACTGTGAAAATATGTGCATTCTGCAGATTCTCAATCAGGCGATTCAGAGGTTCGGGAAAATATCATCGTAAAATAATGGCATGCAGTCAGGCAGGTGGCATAAAAAATGTGGCGAAGTCGTTCGCCATGGTCCTGCCAAAAGACCGCTTGAACTTTGCCGCCCATTTTTTGCGGGATAGCTAAAGAATTAAAGCAGACCTAATCCATCTCCGCACGCATTGGCCGGATCTCATAGACATCCAACTGTCGCTGGATAGTGAATATCTCATTGCCTTTCTGGCGGCTGGCGAGCAGGGAATTTCCCACGTCTTTAGGCAGGTAAAACTCTTCTTCATCCAGCTTGACCCGGAAGAATTTGCGGCTCTTGCCCATCTCCATATCTCTGTACTTGCCGGTTACCTTCTCGCCGATCTTCAGAACTCTGGGTTGCATCCAATTCTCACCTCATTGATGATTATAATTGGTTGCTGCATCTACTTCTAACTTCCGATTGTTTTTTAGGACAATCAGATACTGACCTTTGGTGTGTAGTCTTCTTTGGCCTCGGCGCAGTTCAGTGGACAGGACCCCTCACCGGCGCCGTCCCACTGCATCTGCATTAGATTCGCGTTCAGGTAATCGGTCTCGTTGGTCACTGCCGCATTCTCGTCCCAGCAGGCACAGCCTGCTCCCTGGCCGTTCTCTTCCCGCATGGGCCTCGCAGGCGGACAGCATCCCAAGTATCCCCGGCTGATGACCGACCGGTTTTGCGCGAAGACCTGGCCCAGGCTAGAGTTGCCCACAAGAAATGCCCGGTTGACGATATCATCCCCGCACCTTTCCACATCCAGGTTGATGCCGATTCTCAATGTATCGCCGATGGAAAGATGCAGCAGCGTCCAGTTGGAGCTGTTCATGCCGATCTGATTGGGCCGCACTGTGGCATTGATGAATCTGGCCCCAGGCGGGAAGATATCCTGCAAAAAGAGCGGCCCTATGGTGGTGTTGCCGTCATTGGTGATAGTGATAGTATAAAGGGCCACGTACTTGACCTGCCGGCCTTCTTTGCGAAGATAGAGGTGCGGCCGATCGTATTTGGCGCAGCCGGAGACGATGATTCTGCGCGAGACATTGTAGTCGCCCATGAGAGTCTCCTCCCTGTCTACAGCAAGTGTTCCGTTCTTGATCACGGCCGCTTTTAGCGTGGCTATCCCAGAGAAGTTAGCTTCGCTTAAGAGCTCCCGGCTGCTCGCCGCCGTGGCATGCAGCTTCAGATGGGAGGCACTGCTGTACTGCTCGGAGATGAGGCTGAGGCTTGCGGGATTTGTTAGCTCCATTCCCTCCGCCCACTTCTGAGAGATAGAGAGTGATGTGCCCGTTGTGACGGGCTGGCTGAGGCCGTGATGATCGGCCTCAAGATTCTTGCTCATAAAGCCGGAAAACGCCTCGATTCGCTCATCGGACCGGTAGGAGCCAGTGCCGGACTCGCGGCTTCTCAGCCTGGGACCATGCAGGTCTCTGGCTATGTAACCCAGGCCGGAGGCAGAGCGGTCCATCATCAGGCCCTGGCCAAGGTCATGAACGCCCTCTGAGAGCAGAAAGTCTCCTGCGAAGTCCTCGACGGAGATTATGTCCTCCCCACGTCCCGGATCCGGCCTCTTCAGGGTCCCGAGGTGCACCAATCCTGAGAAGCCAGCGTTGATCCGCATCAATGACTGGTTTTTATCCAGGTCATAGAGGCTCTCGCTCGTGATCGTCTTGGAATATCGATATGATTCCTCAAATGAGGTATTGGTGATGCCGTTTTTAGCTCGGGCGACATCGTGCCAGAGGCAGGAGATCTTTTGCGAGCCGCTTTTCGGCAGGAGGAGCGTTGTGGGGCCGTATCTTGCCTTCATGCTCCTCTCCATGCGGATGGATTTGTTGGCGGTAAGAAAGCGCAGATCCTCTTGACCCTCGTAATCTCCGCTGCCGTGCGTGCGCTGGCGTAATTCGGTTCCCTCCTCTGCCAGGATCTTCACACTGGCTGAGGAAGAGAGAATCATCTGATCTGAGGATACGTAGACATGGTTGGTGAGAACGTCCGCCTGACGACGGGTGCTGTAGTCGCGGTAGGATCTGACGAATCCACGGCCCGTGACGTTCTCCTCGCTCTGGTAGATGACATCAATTCTGGGAACTCTCACCGTGAGGCCCATCTGCACACACTCGCCCGGCGCGAGAGAGGAATAGTGCCAGGCCCCGTCCTCTGCCATCTCCGGCCAGGCGGAGACCATCTCCACGGAGGAGGCAAATACATCGCGCACGGTGACGTTGGTTGCAGGCTGGCCGCCACGGTTGCAGACGGTTATCAGGTAGCTGGCCTCCTCGCCCCGGCGCACTGCCTTTTGCAGAGGCGTCTTGTTGACGGAAAGAAGCGTTGCATTCAGGACGGGCGTGTAAAGGCGGCCGGATTTGGTCTCCAGCTCATCGCAGCCGATAAAATAGTGGTTTTCAAGCAGCGCTCCGTCGGGCAGGGTATCGTTCACCCGCACTGTTAGGCGGATGGTGTGCGGGCCGTCCGGAGAAAGCTCTGCGATCTTCCAAGCGCCGCTCTCTTCCGCAGGCGGCTCAGCAGAGAGGAGGGTGACGCGTGGGTCCAGTCGGTCGCGGATGGTTACGTTGTGAGCTGCGCTGCCAAGGCACTCGTAGGTTAAGGTGTAAGCCAGAGGCTCGCCCACCGGCGCAGGGTCCGGATCAGCGGTCTTGGTGAGCTTCAGACTCAAAACTCTCGAACTGGCATTTGCCTCTCGCAGGTAGTCGTTTTCTCCTCCGGCTCCCGTGCGCTCCTGGGCGCAAGCGCCCTCGAGGCTCGTCCAGGTGATTCGGGCGCGCCCCTTAATCGTCTCTCCCGGCGCGGCGTTCACCGTTGCATTGAGCCTCAGGAGGGCTTTTTGGTCCGCATTCCAGTCCAGATCCATTTCGTCCAGCTTCCATCGAAGATTTTCTTCATCAAATGAGGCGGCCGGTCCCGCCAAAACCCTAGCCGAGCCCGGCTGGTAGGTAAGTGCCGCGGGCAGGAGAAGCTGCAGATCGATATCATGGGCAGGAGCATGGCTCTGGGAGGAGTGGTAGAGGAGGAGGGTGAAGGCGACGGGATCATACGGGGCGGCATAGGGCCGGGCAGCCTGCATCTCCAGGACCAGGTCCGGCTCGACCACCATGAGAGGTCCGCACTCATCGGCATCATCCCTGCCGGCTGCGCCCTCTTGCCAGCTCATGCGGGCGGTCGTCCCTGCCAGGACCGTACCATCCTGGTTTTCTGGCAAATTGTCCAGCTGGCAGTCGTAGGAGATGTCTATGGTCTCTGCCGGACCGCAGTCTCCGAAAAACCAGCCTATCCTCCGGGTACCGTCGGAATTCGCGGCGACAACCTCCCCCTGAGGCATCCGCCCATGCACGGACAGGCTGCTTTTATTGTAGTTGAGCCCCGATGGAATGGTATCATTGATCCACAGGCAGCGAGCGCCGCGGGGCAGGTCTGCGGATACCTCAAAGCCAACTGACTCGCCCACAGTGAGGCTGCGAGGCTGATCTGGAGTCTTTCGAAGAGCGGTTCGAGCGCCAAGCTCAGAGATCTGGGTCACCTCCTGGCAGGGGCCGGTGCCCCAGCGGGCCACAAAGGCGCTGGTGTAGCTATTCCGGGTGGAGATCACTTTTGCTTTGAGGGTGATTCGCTCCGTCCGGCCCGGTGCCAGGGAAGCATAGCTGCTGTTCAGGGATCCCTGCGGCGAATCGATCTCTAAAAGTTGCAGGCAGGTGTCAATTGTTGCATTGACGATCACATCGTGGGCCGTCCCGTCTCCATTGTTTTGCAGCAAAATGGTCCAGATGACCACGTCGCCCAGGGCGACATCGAACCGATCCTGAGAGACGGAGATGCTTAAATTGGCTCTTCTGACGGCCAAGGGAAGCGGCTGAGCGGATGTCTTGCCGGTCGAAGAGCGAATCTCGGCAAATATCTGCGTCTGGCTTTGTGCGCTGCAACCTGCGGTGAGATTGAACCGCAAACCGAGAGACTCGCCGGCATAAATATCAGCAGAATTTCCGCCATTGCCGCCTCCGGGCGTGGCCTGCTGAAATATCCAATCCAGGTCTCCGTCAAGATCCCTGCCATTGGGATGGCGCGCCCAGGAGAGGTCATTGTTCTTGTCGTCCTTGACTGAGGAGGTGCGGTCAATCTCTCTTCCTGCGCTATCCTGAAGGGAGATGCTGGCCTTGTAGGAGTTGACCAGCGAGCCATTGGTCCACGTAATGAGCTGATAGCCATCCGGCATGATAACTGTGTTCGGAGGAATGGAAACCGACTTTCCGTAGTAGCTATCGACAAGCTTCCAGCGGCCCATATTGACTGCCTGGGAGGACGGATTGTATAGCTCAATCCATTCCTTCTTGGTGTCAGTGCCAGGAGGATTGGGCTCCCACTCGTTGATTACGATGTGTCGGCAGGATTTTAATGCTGGGGAGAGGTCCCATTGCAGGGACCTTTCGCTCTGCACGACAGGAATTGATGATTTTTTGCCGCTCCAAACAAGCTCAGCATTTCCGCCATAAATAAAGCCCTCAGGAAGCTCTACCAGTGCAGATAGACTGCTCACATCCTCGCCTGAGAGGAAATTCATCTCGTATGCGTCTTCTCTCGAAATATCTGCATCGATCGGGCCGGAGAGGCTCAGAGAGGAGGCCGTGGCCGGGACGAGGATAAGCTGGAACAACATAAAGAAGAGCTGGAAACGGCAGTCGAATATAATTGATTTATTATAATTATATAATTTAGAAGCATTTTTTATGCCATAGTATTTTGGATTGTATTTTGTCGGCATGGATAAGTCAACCTTAAATTTAGTTCGTATCTTTAATACGGATCAATAGTCAGGATTACTTATTTAATTTTTTCTGTGAGAGTGATGAGACAGATCCGTATCCTATTTTGATGAGACAAATGGAAAATCACAATGCTAACTGCCATCCATCTGAGTCCAAAGGGGTCAAGGACGGCCAGAATTCCTGAGGTACTGGGACTAAAAAAGGCACTCACTTAGCGAAGCAAATCGGATCGGTTTCATTCTCGCGCGAAGGGCCACATAGGTCTCACGAATCCATCCGCCCCGACCGCCGACGGCGACCTATACCGTCCCTAGATGTTGCTCAGAAATATCCAACTCGGCCCATCCGCGCGCCACCCGCACCCCTGCGCAGGGGCCCGCCCGAGCGGCTCCGCGCCCATGTGCGGGCGCGCCTGCCCACACGCGCGCGAGCGAGCGCGGCCCGGAAAGAGACTTCTGCAGGAGCAGAGGATCTAAATCATAAGCACATTTCTCTTCAGCTTGACCTTATCGTACAGCTTTCTATCCATAGTCATCAGCGGAGCATTCTCCCTCTCTGAAGCCGCCAGAAATAGCGAATCATAAAAAGCAACCTTATCTTCAACAGCAATCCGATATGCTTCACTGATCAGTTCGCTTGCACGGATGGCAGCGCACCCCTGAGAGATGAAGCCCATGCTATTCCAGGAGGGTGGAGAATGTCAGCTCACCTCCACAGCTTCCTTGATCGCCGCTATTGTCCTGCAACCCGCCCCGGAAGAACTCTAAAAAAAAAGCCAAGACCAGCGGCATTTCCACACCAGCCGGTCGCCTAGACCGATAAGCGGGCTGGCCGCAGGCCGATGAGAGGCGCGCCCGGGGTTCGGAGCATATCCCGGGCGGCCAATTCATCGATGCAATTTATTCGAATAGCGCGCCCAGGTTTACCTCCCTCCAGTCCTCAAATCCGGGAGCCTTCAGCCAGATCATCCTTTCCTCCGGGACCGCTACAAACTGATAGGTAGTGTCGAGAGGCAAGGTAGCTCCCCCATCCTTCGTGAGAGTATCAAAGATGGCCATCATGACTGTGGCGTTGATTTTTCCCTTATGCTTGTTCCCAAGCGCGGTCAGATTCTGATGCCTTGATACCGAATCCATCATCGTATGTGAGCTGGAGGTTTCGTTTGTAAAAATGCCTTCGCAGTTCCAATCAGGGATTAGGAAATGGTTTGCAGCAACCAGCAAGCCGTCGATGCCGCCTCTCCTTTTGACATCGAAGGTGGTTGATTCATAGCAGTATGCTCCGCTCTCATTGGCTACAACATTTATCAATGAATGGGAGATTCGGCTGCTCATTATGCCTGAATCCAGCCCTGCCAGGTTGGAGCAGTCGAGCGCCAACTGAATTTCCCTGACCTGAACAGGGACCCTATTTATAGGCCGGTTACTATCACCTGCAGTCGATGCGTCGTCGCCCTCCAAAACGAGCCCCGCGTCATTAAACGTTTGAGGGGACCCGATCATTCCCGCATAAGTAAAAATGGCTGCGGAGTTGCTCCCGTCTGATGGGTTAAATACTACTACTGTGAGGTACTTATCAAATTTCTCGAAAAATCTTGTGGCGTCGAAATTCCTGCCCATAACAAGAGGATTGCCCCCAGTATAGTTGCCCCAGGCAACCATAGCAGAGCAATGGCCTGCACCGGCATCAGGCTCCTCCAGCCACTTCCAGAAGACATAATAGCGCAGGAACTCATTTATTTTTCCGATGTCCTCCTCAGACAGATCAGAGGTCTCCGACATCCCCCGGATCATCTCCTGAAAACGCTTAGGATATAGTTGGATTGAGTAATTGGTAAAGTCTTCAAGGGTCATGTTATCAGATGATTTCTTAGTGCTTAAATTTTCCATCGCTGCCAAGATGCTTTGTTCATCATTCGATAGTTCCTTATGCATCCCCAGGATCTGATGCCCGAGGAGGCCGCCATACTGGCGTCCCATCTCCAGGTAGGTGCCGTTCAGGACTGCGACATTGAACTTACCTGCCTCATAGAGCCTGCCGCCCTCAAAGGTAGATACCAGATGCAAATTAGTATTGGTAGGTGATCCTGAAGCTATTTCGGCATGGGATGTGGCTGTTTTAAGGTTATTATCGGCAAGTCCAGCAGGCATAAATAAAACCAAAATAAAGATAGTAATACAAATCGTATACACACTAATTGAGCAATTCGTCATAAATACCAATCCTATAAGCTGTAATATATTGATTAATCAATACATAAGTAACTTGCGCTGGTATCTGTATCTGTGAATTTCGGCCCACATAATATATATTTAGTATTCTAACATGAGAGGGGCATCTAATGGATGTGAATAACTTTTAATATTAAAAATGTATAATAAATTATAGATCAAAACCCCATCACTTCTTCCTCGACGCCTTGTACTTCGGCCAGTTTTGCCGGGCCATCCCTTTGTTGGCGTAGCTGGCCGCCACGCTGTCGGAGACCGCCCGCTCGATCCTTTCGTCGCGGCTCCTTCGTTCCGATGCCGCTTTCTTGACAACGATGTAGTTGGCTATGAGAAAGAGGGGAAACATGAGAATGCAGATCACGACTATAATCCAGAGTTCCATAAAAATAGTCTCTCTCTGGAATATAAAAGCAACACCTGATCATTTGAACTTCGCGAGCAGCCTGGCATAAAACTCCCGCTCAGGCCCCTGAGTGGATCGCACCAGCCTGTCCAGAATCAGCTCGGGAGTGCTCTTGGCCAGGTAATTGTAGCGAGGGCTTCTGCTGACGCGCAGGTTGTTGTTCTCATCCAGCCCCTCCGCCTCAATCCCGTCCACCCGCACCGGCGTCTCCACATAGCGGCGCACGTCCTCAGCCAGGTGGCTCACGAAGACCGCCACACAACCCCGCCGGTCCAGCTCATCAAGCATGCAGGCAATGATGCGCGCCGAGGCTCCAGGCTCGGTGATGGCCTCAAGCTCATCCGCCAGGACCAGCTTTCTCTTTTCATTCTCGACAACGGAGAACTTCCTCATGGCGGTCTCGAAGGCTCCGGCGGAGAGAGTTCCCCGGCTCTTGCTGAAGTAGTAAAACTCCTCAAAAAGAGAGAGCCGACAGGCTTTGGCGGGCACAGGCAGGCCCATGTGCGCCAGGATGACAATCTGGGAGATCAGGTCGAGGAGGGTGGTCTTGCCGCCAGAATTCACCCCGCTGAGCAGAGCCACCTTCTCCGGGTGACCCTCGCCGCCCAGGGAGTAGCTCACCGACTCAGGCCTGTCCAGGAAAAGGTGACGGCCATCAGAAAAGGAGAGACACGGCTCATCTGCGATCTCAGGGAAGGCAAGACCCTCCTCCAGGGCAAACCGCCCCAGCGCGTAAGAATAGTCAAACTCCATCAGAGCATGAACCAAAGCCGCCGCTTCATCCTTTTTGTCCGCCAGGCTCCGGGCGATCTCCCTCTTTTTCCTGAGGCCCCGGCCCTCCCTGCGGCTCTGGAGATCCAGCTCAAAGGAGCGCAACGCATGCCGGTCCAGCTCCAGAGGATAGCTGACCTGCTCTGAGAAGACCTCATCGAGCCATACGGTCTCAGATCCTGCCAGCTCCAGCTGGCCCGCTGCCCGGGCCCGGGCGTCTTTGAGAACCTGCACAAAGACGCCCTTCATCTGCGACTCCAGGATCTCCCGCACTCCATCCCCCCGGCTCATGACCAGGAGCAGGTCGGAGCCGCCCAGGGTGAGCGAGCTTTTCTCGATTTTGCTCTTCAGCTGCTCATTGGCCCAGGCCGCCGCCTCCTCCGCGATTCTACTCAGACTCGCGGCCAGCTTCTCCAGCCGCTCTGCTTCTCGGTCCCCGCCCTCCTCCAGCCTGGCGAGCATCTTATGAAGTCCCTGCCATCCTGAATACCCGGCAATTCCCGCTTCCTCAAGCTTCTCGGCCGCCCGGGCCGCCGCCAGCAGAGGCTCCAAATTCTCCCCATAAAATCCCAGGACCGCCTCCGGCACAAGATACCATTCATCCAGAGACTCCGCCCGCTCCAGATCCTCTGCCGCCTGACCGCTTATCTCCTCGCCCACCAGGCAGACATGGCTGTAGCTTCTGGCCAGGTCAGAGAGCTCTGCAGCGCTCTCTGCCAGATGCAGGTCGATCAGCCTGTCCAGCCCCCTCGCCTTCAGCTTCTGAAATTCCTCGGCAGTGGTGGCGGCCACCGCCCTCTCCCTGACTCGCGCCGCTGCCTTCTCCCTCAGCGGCCGGACCATTTTCAGCAGCTCATCAAGGCCCAGCCCCTGCACCTTCTGCGCCGCCTGCGCTGCCTCCAGAGCGATCCTGCGATTCTCTGCAAGAAGCCCTGCAGAAGAGCTGGCAAAAAGGGTGCCTATCTTGAGCCGGGCGTATTCGGTATGAGCATAGCTTGCCAGGCGGGAGATGACCGCCTGCTGGATCCTGGCGGCTTCATCCGTGGCCAGAAACTGATCCGGTGCGATTGAAAACTTCATGCCCCGGGCATGCGAAACCAGGAGGAGAGCCTGGCGTTCGCTCAGGGCCCTGCTCAATCCTGCTACGTCAGCATCCAAAATCGCTTGCAAGGCCTTTTCTTCGTCCCCATATTGCTCTATGAGACGCTCTCTGATGCGAGAGCCTACACCGGGCAGATCCACCAGCTTCAAACAACCACATTTTGCCAGGAATATAATATAATTGTTCCGCCAGCCGTCCGACCGGAAAGAAAGCGATAAGATTGATATTGTGGAGAAAGAGTGGTGAAGAGTGTAGTTAAGAGTGTGGTGGAGAGCGTGCTGCTAAATCAACTATTGGACACAAATGAGGACGAGGACGTCTTTCTCGCAGAAGAGTCCTGGCAAGATCTGCTGGAGCTGCCCGTTACCAGACAGATACTGCAGGAGGACCTGGATGCAGATGCCTGCATTGAGATCAAAGACCTGGGAATTGCCCTGCATCTATCCCAGCCGACTGAATTGTGGCTGCTTCTCACAGATCACTATTCTTCCTCGAAGATTCTATCAAAGCATGCCGAAAGATGGCGCACGAAGATCATCAAGACCGTGCAGGCAAGCGAGACGGATTTTTTCTGTGCGCTCACGGAATATCTCTCCACCTCCCTGGCCGCTGAGCTTTTTTGCGAGAGCTGCCCGGAGAAAGGATCGCCCCTCTATGTGGAAGAGAGGATAAACAGGCTGGCTACTCTCTTGCAGCCGATTCTTTCCGGCGACGAGAGCATGCTGGAGATATGTTGCGGAAGCGGCATGGCCACACAGGCGCTCA
>DAONES010000051.1:0-12794 GCA_035403205.1 Methanothrix sp.
AGAATGCCGGCCTGTGCAGCTGTGCATCCAATTACGAGGTGCCGTAAGAAGATCCTTGAGCAAAAAGGCTTCTCCCGATCCTGGGATTCTTTGCCAGTTTCCCGGAAAGGGAGCCTACCCCAGCGAGATGAGACCACCCGACTAATGAGGTTGTGGTTGGATATTGGAGAAGCCAACCGATGCCATTCGGCCGGATATTATCGATCCTGCGCTACGGCGTTCGACTACTGTGATTTCTCTCTGCTAACCCTCTTGTGGTGGCGGTACATTATGCCCAGGGCATCAGCAACCTGCTCGGGCGTGCTGAAGACGGGAATTCCGGCCTTTTCCAGCTTGATGACATCGGCCTGAGCAAACTCCTTTCCGGCCACACAGGCGATGATAGGTTTGCCCTTGTAATCGATCTTCTTGAGAGCATCCACATAGCTGCTCAAAATCTCCGCCTGCAATACCACGATGAAGCTGCCCACATCATTGCTGTCTACGCCGATCTCAATGGTCCTTCTTACCGTCTCAGCGTCCTGGCTGAATGTGTAGTCCACAGGATTTGTCCCGCAGACGTAATCGGGCAGCAGGCCCTTGAGCCTCTCCAGCAGGTGCGGCTCGAGTTCGGAGAGACGCATGCCGTTGTCTGTGATGGCATCGGCAGCAATTACGCCAAGCGATCCGGCATAGGTTATTATGAATACTCCTTCCCTAGTGGGCAGAGGCTGCTTGGATATGGCGCGGGCCAGGCTGAACATGTGCTCATAATCCCTGGCCCTGATGATACCGGACTGGCGGAAGACGGCGCTGAAGATCTGGTCGTTACCTGCAAGAGACGCAGTGTGCGATGCAACCGCCTTCTTTCCGGCTGCGGTTCTTCCTGACTTGAGAACCACGATGGGCTTATCCTGAGTGATGCGCTTGGCCACATCAATGAAACGGCGTCCGCCTTTCACGGACTCAAGATACATGCAGATGACACTGATGTTCTCGTCCTTGCTCACCGCCTCAAGAATATCGGTCTCATTGATGTCCAGCTTGTTGCCGATGGTGGCGATGATGCCGAAGTCCATGATATGGCGCAGCCCCCAGAGCATTCCTGCGGCGCAGACGCCTGCCTGGGAGACCAGGCCGATGTTGCCCATAGAAAGTGCGTCCACGATGCCGATGGACTGGACCATGCTGCAATGGGTATTGATGATGCCTGAGCAGTTGGGCCCGAGCAGACGGACTCCGTATTTGTCTGCAATATCCTTCATCAAGAGCTCAATCTTCTTGCCATCCTCGCCCAGTTCGGCAAATCCGGCCGACTCGACAACGATGTAGCGCACGCCGCATTTGCAGCACTCCTCAACCACATCCGGGGTTATTCCCGCAGAGACGAGGATGATGGCCACGTCCACTGGTTCCGGCACGGCGCTGATGCAGGGATAGGCTTTGCAGCCGCAGATCGCATCCGCCTTGGGGTTGATGGGATAGAGCTTTCCTTTGAAATTGTGGCTGACGAGATTGGTGAATACGTTCCAGCCCAGCTTTCCCGGTGTGCCTGAGGCTCCGATTACGGCAATGCTCTTGGGGTAAAACAGGTCGTGCAAGTCCTGTTTCACAGCAGTCTGCGGTGCGGGCGCAGGCCGCGGCTCACCCAGGATTATGCGGGCATCGACCACCAGGTATCCTTCCGGATAGAGGAATACGGGATTAAGATCCATCTCTGAGATCTCGGGATTGGCTACCACAAAGCCGGATATGGTCATGAGCAGCTTTTCCAGTGCCTTGATATCAGATGATATGCCGCGATAGCCGCGGAGCAGAGCATATCCTTTGATCTCTTCGATCATATCTCTGGCATCTGCGGCTGAGATAGGGATGGAGCGGAAGGAGACGTCCTTCAGGATCTCCACAAACACTCCGCCAAGGCCGAACATCAGCACTGGTCCGAAGGTCTCATCGTTGGCCACGCCCACGATAGCTTCGATGCCTGATCTCGCCATCTTCTGCACCGATACGCCTACAACTTTTTTATCCTGGAACGCGGCAGTGATCTCCCGGTATGCATTTCTTACGCCATCCGCGTCCCTCAGGTCCAGCTTGACTCCGCCGGCGTCGGTCTTGTGGACTACTTCCGGAGAGAGAACCTTCATGGCCACGGGTGATGCCAGTGACTGGAATATCTCTACTGCTTCCTCCTCAGTTCTGGCTACTCCTGCTCCAGTGGTGGCGATTCCCATGCTTTCCAGAACAGCTTTGCTCTCATGCTCCATCAGGTAGGTCCGGCCCTCGGCCAATGCCCTATCAATAGCCTCTCGATATTGCTTTGCCATTTTGACCCCTAAATTCGCATATTTTCGAATGTACACATATTTTCGAATGCAGCTATGCTTTTCCTATGCGGGATTAGCATTTTTCCTAAACATAAGTGCATGTTTAAAAAGCTTGTCGACCTTCTAGCCTATCTTGGTAAGCGATGCTCTTATCTCAGATAAGTGCCTAACATTTTTGCATGGATAAGGAAATCGTCCAGGTAATCCTCGAGAAAGAACCCTCTGTCAAGAACCCCATCTTGATTGAGGGATTTCCGGGAATTGGCCTGGTAGGCAACATCGCCAGCCAGTACATAGTTAACGAACTGAAGATGACCTATCTCGGGGCCATGAGCTCCAGGTACTTCCCCCCTCTGGCAGTTCTCCTGGGTGGCGTTGTTAACATGCCGGTTCGCATTTATGAAGATGCTTCCAAGGGCCTGATAATCCTCACCGCAGACATCCCTGTGCATCCTCTAGCCTCTTTTGAGATTGGAAAGGAGATAGTATCCTTTGCCCAGTCGCTCGGGGCCCGAGAGATGATCTGTCTTGCAGGCATTACTGTGATGGGCGACGAGCACCGGGTCTTTGGCGCTGTGAGCCGGCAGGATCTGCTCGACAAGATCAAGGATAAGGCGGAGATCTTTGAGCTGGGGACCATCACCGGCATTACCGGAAGCATCATGAACGAGTGCCGCATAAAGAATATGCCTGCAGTATGCCTTCTAGGCGAGACGGCTTCTGCTGATCCGGACCCGAGGGCGGCCATTGCCACCATTGAGACGCTCAATAAGATTTACAATCTGGAGATAAGCACTGTCAAGCTCTCAGAGCAGACGGAACAGATTGAGGTGCAGATGGCGCAGCTTGCCCAGCAGATGAAGGCAACCTCTGCCGAGGAACAGCAGGCTCAGATGCCCAAAGAATTTCCCATGTACGGGTGATCTCTCATGATTTACATAGCGCTAACAGGATTGGCAAGACATGTGATGAATGAGCTTGCCGCCGCCCGGGTCAGGACGGTGGAGATTGCAAGCCCCAACAACTTCTTTGCCCTTTTGCGCGTTCAGCCGGGAGACCGGATATTTCTCACGCAGTCCAGTGCGCCGGACGTGGTTCCGGGAACCGGGGGGCTGATTGCCAGCGTAAGGGCTCTGCAGATCATCACTCATCGCACAGTGCAATCCAACGAGGATTTCTACGAAGAGCGGGAGTCACAGGCGGCCAGGGCGCAGCTACAGCTCATTGGCGTCGGAAAGGTGCGAAAGATCACCAATTTCGAACCGGGAACGCCCCTCATGCTGGATGTGGATGAGGTGAGGTACTGCAACGCTCGCTGAGGTGGGATAGGCTGTTGGGGATTTATTAGAGGAATCGATATCGTGGGACCCGCAATTGGAGTACTCGCGCGGTGATCTGATTTGCCGTCCCCGATCACTTTTTTTGCGAATCGCATCTCGTGATCTCAGGTTTGCGCTTTTCGGAAATTTATCTCTTTAATCTGCCTTTTGTGAACTACCGCGTCCTGAATGGCGCAGCTTCCCATTTCATCGCCAAAACTTGCGTCACGGATATGTAACGTAGCAGTTTGGACTCTATGGGCACAACGGGCTGTTGCATCATTCACTTAAACAGACAGATCTTTCTTTTCGTTCATCCGTTGCGGCTATCGCAGCAACTCTCGCAAGCTCTGCGGAGTTGGCGAGATCACCCGAAAGGATGGAGACTTACCGATGTCTTATAATCTCATCGAGACTATCGCAGACTTCCTGTCAGCGGAATCCGCCTTTAATATCATAACAGTTAAAAAAAAAATTCATACTACAATCAATTGATCGCAATATTTATAGCTTTGTGCCCACCATTAGAAAGATACTGATTGAATTTTCCTTAATTAGGAGGCACTAAAATGAAATCGGAAATCGATCAATTGAGTGATGAGCAAGCACAACATGCGCTGATGATTTTCTATTCGAGTCTTCCAGAAACTCTATGGGGAGAACATAATAAACCTCAGCAATCTGAATTAGAATCTTTTGCATTTGAACTTCAAGATGAATCCTATGATGATGCTCACGCATTCCTGGAAAAAATATCCAATAGGAATGAAGACGAGTTGAGAGGCGGTCTCTCCAAATATATACTTAACGATCTTTATGCTATTGATCCTCTAAAGCCTTTAATAAATAATGCAATAATAAAAGCCAAAGAGCCACACATGGCTCCAATTCCATTGGTTCCACTCTTTGCCTTGATTGCCTTCCTTGCAGTTGCGCCAAAGGAGATCAATAGAGATGATAAAGGGAATATTTCTGCGAAATTTGGCCATTTAGATGATGGGGCTAAATTTGTCAATTCAATGACAGATTTCGTGAAATCATTGCCAAATAGCCTCAAAGGTTTATTGAAGGGAATGCAATGAACCATTTATTGTCTTCCGATAAGAGGAAAATCTTTTTTGAAGAAATGCGGAAAATGGAAGGCGAAATCTCGGAATTGTCAAATAGAGCAGGACTATTGATCCAAAAAGGGCAATTAAAAGAGGGAAATGCTCTTCTAGGTAAATCCTTGTGCATATTGGACAATCATTATACCAAATGGTGCTTATTTTTAGAAGATCTTCCAGAATATTGGGATTCACGATATAAATTCACAAAATCAGATATTCTTCAATCAATAGGGCACAATTTCTATCGTTTAAATGACCTTAAAAGCTCCAAGGATAAATTTGAGGAGGCTTTGCAGCTTTTGGATGATGAGCATAGCATAGGCAAAGCCTATTCGCTCCGTTTTTTAGCGGGCATTTGTTCTTCAATGGAGTCTTTCCAAGAAGCATCCGCACATTTCCAAAGTGCTTTTAAGGAGTTTCTAATTGTTGGAAATCTATATCAGTTTCAAGGCGGCCATGATCAAGCGAAAAGCATGGTAATCGAAGCAGGCAATACGCTCTCATTTTCTGCTTCGATTTTTTTATCATTGCGAGAAAGGAATAATTACATCCAGCGCCTTGAAGATACAATTCAATTTGCCGAACGGAATGATCTTTCAGACCTTCGAAATAAGGTAATGATCGATAAATTCAAGTTCCAAATGGACAACGATCCATCAGGACATAGTCTGCAGGAATATGCAGACATGGATAAAATAAAAGAGCTGCGATCCATTTCTAAAATTCCTGCCTTTGAGTTAGATGCTTTAATGCTTTTGGCTGAAATCTCCCGAAAAAAAGGAAATTATAAGGATGCAGAAAAGCAATTATTAAGAGCGAAATCAGTATCACAAAACGCTCCACATCGCAGATGGAGCGTGCTGCTAGCATTAGCTGATATCTTGGAGACAATTGGGAAAAAGGATGAAGCTATAAAAATACTTCAGGAGGCTGAAAATTTAGGCCATAAAGAAAACATTCCTGGCGTCCTGCGAGTAATTCAAACAAATCTCATACCATTGCTTCTGGCATCTGATAATCCAACTGATAGAGATGATGCTGAAAATAGAATATCAGCGCTGAAAAAACAAGGTGAAATGGATATTGTTTTCTCAATTTTAATAAACAGAGCATTGCTCTTCTCTAAAGGGGGTCATCCAGATCTGGCAATGGATGACTTGAATGAGGCATTTGGGTACGCCAAGACCTGGGATGATAAGATCAAGGTTATCCAGGCGAAAATTGGAACTTTAAGCAAAATGGGAGATAGAGAACGAGCACTTGCTTTATCCAGTAGCGAACTGGACGCTTTTATGAACTCTGTCGCAACAGATATAGGAGAGAACATCATTGAGTGGAAGACATTGTTAGGTTCAATCGAGACTCTATATATGAACGCAGCCTTTATGGCAGCGGAATTAGGGTGGTTACCAGAAGCTTGGGAGTGGGCAGAAAACGGAAGGGCATTTAGGTTGCGATTCCAATTAAGCAGAAGATATCCAGAAAGCTTCTCTGGAAATCTGTGGATGAAAGTACGTTACAATGAAGCTCTGGACTTCTTGAGACGGGATAATTCTGCTATGGTAACCTATTCCGTCTTCGAGCATCGAACTCTCGTTATTGTGATTGATCCGAGCACAGGTATTCGCCATGAAATAATTGATAATTTTGGTGATGTCGATCTGAAACGTCTAATGCCTGAAGAACAAAGAATTGACATGTGTCAATGGAATCAATGCGTATTGCAGGCATTAAGTCAAATCCCTGCAGATCTGGTTGCTCCACTGAAGGAGATCAGTACTCATAATATATATATATCACCGGATTCATTACTATATGCTCTGCCATTTTACGCGATTGGTTTTGGTGATGGAACACATGTGATTGATCTATATTGTACAAGCATAATTCCGTCCTTCGCAATTCTAAAATTTCTCCGGTCAAGAAGAGATCAAGTATCAGATAAATCTTGTTTGGCCTTTGGGTCCGGCGAAGAGAGTAAATTCAACTTTATTGATCAGGCAAGTTATGTGAGCAGTCTTCCTTGGAAATCGTCTATCTTGCTTCCAAATCAAGAAGATATAAGGTCAATTAAAGAACATCTCTTATCACGAATGGGATCCGTCAACGTAGTTCATATCGCTTGTCATGGCTCGACAGCAGATCTTGAATTAGATAAAGCTCTAAATATAAGACTTCAATCAAAAGATATTGATAATTTAAGGGATATAAATCTTGATCTGGTATTTTTAAATGCTTGCGTTTCTGGCAGCTATCTTCAGATTTTGCCGAGTGAAATTGGGGGATTCTGGGAAGCATTTTTGCTTTCTGGAGTTCGGACCGTTATATCAACTCTTAGTTATGTAAATCCTGCTGATGCGCATGAAATTTCCATGAATTTCTATGAGAGTTGGCTCAAGGGGATGAACAAAGCCGAAGCTTTGAGAACTGCTCAGCTTCGTATTAAAAATAGGGGGGCAAACAACTGGGCTACACATGTAATTCTTGGAGACATCAATTAGCTCATCCCGTTGTTATTGATCAGCAGATTTGGCTGCAACAACCATGTAGCTAATGTGCTGAATGTGTGCTTTATAATTTTTTTATCCTGTCATAGATAGTAACATATCTCTAATGAACTGGGTGAACGTTTGAAAATATCAAAACGGCCAAAAACCTTATTGCCATTAAAAATAGATGGCAGCTGCATGGCAAAAGCTGGCGCTGTAAGGCAGTTGGCATTGATAATTCTCGCATTATTTTTTATATTTCCCTGCATGGCCCAGGCATTGGAGGGCAACTCCAGCCTGGTGCTGCTGTCGCAATATGAAGATGCCAAGCTCTATAAAATTGATAATCTGCTCGTTTTGCAGCTGTCCGGAAGCTATCGGGAGATGGGAAGACAGGAAGGACACCTTCTGAAGGATCTGATTCATGATTACTACAACGACAGCGTTGTCAATTATTTTATTCGAGAAAATAATATGTCTTATGAGCGCCTGGCTTTAGATTCACTGGAAAGATTCAACCATTACCCCAAGAGGTTCAGGGATATAATTTCCGGGATATCCGATACATCGGGGCTGTCTCTGGCAAATCTGACCATTCTGAGCAGAGTTCCGTATATTGCGCCTGGCTGCTCTGCGGTCTTCGCATGGAGAGATTATTCCCGGGATGGGTCAACGGTTGCAGGAAGAAATCTCGATTTCTATTCGAGCATGGAGGATTTCATCAATTATACCATCGTATGCATTTACAATCCGACGGATGGCAGTCACTCCGTGGCCAGCGTATGCCGTTTGACTCAACTGGAGATTCATACCGGCATGAATGACCAGGGGATCTTCCTGGAGGCCAATGACGGATCATCGTCTGGGGGGAGCATCTTCTTCCCGAACAGGATTACCTATCTCGGATCATTCCTCTTCGATTATTCCACTTTGGATCAACTGGATGCCGCCGTCCATTCCTCCAAGATCGATTGGGCTACTTTGCTTAATGTGGCAGATGAAAAGGAAGCCAGATCCTACGAGTGGGCAACCTTCGACCTAAAGAGAGCCATCCCGATGAGGAATGGTTTTCTGGCCAGCACAAACCATTTTGTCAATCCGGAGTGGGGACTGGCTCAGCTCCAGGGCGATCCGGATAATACCACTCTTCGGCGGAACAATCTGCTTGATATGGGCGAGAGGCACAGAGGTAAATTCGATGCTCGAGTAATGATGAGCGTTCTGGATATGGATATTGAAAACGGGGGGCCTTCCGGCGATTTCACCCGGCTTAAAGTCGTGGCCATTCCAAAAGAGAAAGTGATCTGGGTAAAGATTCCAAAATATCAGAACTGGACTGAGGTTGATCTCAAGGGGCTATTCTGCAATCAGCAATCAACGTGATTTTGGCTTAGCAATTTTAACTGTTTTTCTTATTAGCGGACCTCGGATTGCGGTGAGACGCGAACGGTTAAACGCAGGGTGCAGCCTTGCGCCCGCAATGAGGGGGCAGGCGCGGATAGACTCTTGCTCTTGGCTTATTGTTGACCGGAAAGTGAATCAAACCGTTTAGCATCACTGTATTTGAAATCCGAGCAATCCTGTTTCGCAAATTTAGCAATCAAACGAAATTGGCCACTAATTCTCAATATCGAACGATCTCATCCGGCAAACATGCTCCACCGGTGCCCCGCATATAAATGATCGTTCGGCTATACATTTATTAACCGTTCAGGAGTGCATGTCGAATGTGCATCATATTAAGGTGAGATTAAGGTGAGAGAAATGAAACTACCGTGGCTGCTAGCAGCCTTTTGTCTGATATGCTCAATATCGGCAGTATCCACAGTATCCCCTGCATCTGGCGAGATAATTGATCTCGGCCCGGCTGAGATCTCGATGGACCTGGCAAGCATCGGCGATTACACCGTTGAAAAAGAGTCCTCATCCACAGCGGATCACCACGAAAAGGGGGTCGATTTCGCATATGCCATCTATCCGGCTTCAATAACCGGAGAGGACACATCCGGTCAGGTGCTTGTTGAGGTCCATGAGATGAGCGCATCCATGCCCCTCGATGCGGCAATTTCCTGGAGGGATACGGCCACGGGCCTGGAGCACTGCATCGAGCAATCCGAATTGGTGCCGAGGAGAGCGGCCATTCAGACTGAGCCATATCAGATCAACGGCCATGAAGGCATCCTGGCAAAGATCGATGAAGGCGGCTCGGATCAGATGTATATTGCTGCCTACAGCCCGGACCAAAAGGACGGCTCTGGAACGATTGTGTGCATCGTGGGATCCAATTTCCCCTGGCAGACCACTAAGGCCATCTTCGACTCTATTGAGGCAAGAACCGTCTAGGCAACGTCCAAGCAGAGCCCATGCAACCAACGTCATCAAGTTCCATTGACTTTTTTCGGCACCCGAATGGAGCGGGCCTTCTCTTTCCATTTACCGCAGCTATTATTATCAATCAGTGGGGAAATATCCACCATGCAATTGGATGCAGGGATTCGTGCGATCGCTGAGGATTTGGGTGCAGACTTCTATGGCGTGGCCGATCTTGCGCCAGCCCGTGATTTCGTTATCTGGCAGGGGGGAGAGCGCCTGGCTCAATATCCCAGGGCGATATCCATTGGAGTTGCCCTGCTCGGAGCCATCGTGGACGGGCTTCCTGAAAGAAGCGACAGGGCAGTGGCGATGGCATACAGGCATCATGCTTATGATGTGGTAAATGACCTTCTGGACAGCATCTCTCTGCGTTTGGCAAACTCCTTGCAGCGCCAGGGATACCGGGCACTGCCGATTCCCGCCTCAAAGCGGGCGGTGGTCGACAGCCGGATCGCAGCCGTGTTTTCTCACAAGCTGGCGGCGCACCTCGCTGGCCTCGGCTGGATCGGCAAGAGCTGTCTGTTGATCACTCCAGAGGCCGGGCCGCGGGTGCGCTGGACCACGGTGCTCACCGATGCGCCGCTGAAAGCAACGGGCGAAGCAATGGCTGAGCACTGCGGTGAGTGCCGCAAGTGCGTGGATATCTGCCCTCAGGCCGCCTTCACCGGTCGGCCCTTCCGGGAGGACGAGCCCCGCGAGGCCAGATACGATGCCCCAAAGTGCGAGCGGTACCTGAAAGAGCTGGAGCAGAAGACCGGCTACGGAGTGTGCGGGCTGTGCCTTTATGTGTGCCCGCATGGCAGGAAATAGGGGAGGGAGACTGTAGGCATATATCCATCAGGGCCTGTGATTTGGATATGAGCTAAGGGCTGCGATTTTCACCACAAAGGCACAAAGATCACGAAGAACGCACAAAGACGAATAGATAATAGTAGCTAGACGCAGTGGATTGCTGTTTTCTTTTCATGCTGTCATCCTTTCGTCTGAGATGCGCCGCTTTCGGGCCATTCGGCTAGAGGGATGATGCCATCGGCCTGACAGTGCTCAGCATCTTGGGCAGCACAGCAGGCAGCTGGATGAGAATGAAATCATGATTGTGTTCGGCAAGAGATTAAGAACCTGAAGGGAAATTAGCACTCTCAAAGGTATCCACAAGGTCTCTCATTATGTCTCTCTTTCACATAACCCGTCAATCTGAAATTCCCCTGGTGGGGTGCATCTACTTCGGCGTAGTCGACCGGGGCAGCAGCCTGCTTCAGATCAGGCCGAGTTGCGGCTGCAATCTCAGCTGCCCCTTCTGCTCGGTGGATGCCGGGCCGCACTCCCGCTCGCGCGTCACGGACTATCAGGTAGAGCTGGACTATCTGATGGAGGCGGTGGAGGAGATCGCTCCCTTCAAGGGGCCGGGGGTGGAGTGCCACATCGATTCACCAGGCGAGCCCATGCTCTATCCGGATATCGTGCCCCTGGTGCGGCATTTAAAGGCCATAAAAGAGGTGAGCGTCGTCTCCATGCAGAGCAACGGCACTCTGCTCACCGATGAGAAGATCGCTGCCCTCGGACAGGCTGGCCTGGATAGGATCAACCTCTCCATTCATTCCTTGCAGCCGGAAAAGGCTGCCTTCCTGGCGGGCATGCCCGGCTTTGACATCGAAAGGATCAAGCAGGCGGCGGCGAGCATTGCCGGGAGCAGTATCGACCTTTTAATTGCCCCCGTCCTGGTTCCGGGCGTCAACGACGAGGATATGCCGGAGCTGATCCGTTTCGCCCAGGAGATCGGCGCGGGAAAGAAGTGGCCGGCTCTGGGAATTCAGAAGTATGAGCACTACCGGCTGGGCCGGTCGCCTGGAAAGGTCAAAGCCCAGAACTGGTGGCAGTTTTACAACCGCAGCATTGCCGAATGGGAGAAGCAATTTTCCATGCCACTGCGCCTGCGGCCCCAGGATTTCGGCATCGAGAAGCGGCCTGCCATCCCCACGGTCTTTGAGAAGAAGGAGAAGACCTGGGTCGAGATCAAGGCTCCAGGCTGGGTGAGCGGCGAACAACTCGGCATGGCCAAAAACCGGGTGGTCTCGGTGATAGACTGCCCGGTCGAGAAGGGCAGCGTGCGGGTGCAGATCGTGAGCAACAAGCACAATATCTATGTGGCGGTGCCGTGCTGAGGATTAAAGGGATTATGAATTTTAAAAAAGGTGTTTCATTGGAGCTTATTCATCTTTCATAGACCACGCTTCTATGTCCAATTCGTAAGATGAGTACTCCATCACGGGTGCGGGAATAAATAACCCGATAGTCACCCACACGAAGCTTATAAAGCCCCCTGAACTGTCCGGATAGAGGCTCGCCGCAATTGGGGTCTATTGCTAATGAGTCTCTCAAATCATCAACTATTCTCTTGGCAATATTCCTTTCCAAATGCTTCAATTCGCGAAGCACTGATGATTTGTACTCAATCCTGCAGGCCAAGAAGCTCCCTCATCTCTGCATCTGAGATAATGGCATCATCTTTGTCATTTAATCGCTCCAGAGCAATGAGATAATCAGCATACTCTCGGAGATATTCCTCGATTGCCTTTCGAATCACATAAGTCTTGGGGCGCTCAATGGTTGCGGCTAGATCTTCAAGACTTCTGGCAACATCGTCCGGCAGCCTTATTGATACTGATGTAGAGATAATATCACCCTGTGTAATTGTTGTAATACAAGTATTTCAATTTAGCTGGAACCGGACAATCTCAGTTCCATCAAGAATAACATCTTCGTGGCGGTGCTGTGCTAGGATTGGGATTTGGATTCCTGGGACAGACCATAGCCCTCCAGGCGCAGGAAATGCATTCTCCCTGATGCCTCGCCTGCTACGATGGTCAGGTCATCCGGGGCGATGGCAAAGGAAAAAATCGAGCTGTCTCCGGTAAAGCTGGCAATCAGTGAGCCGCTTTCGAGATCCCAGACCTTGAGAGTCCTATCGTCTGAAGCAGAAACGGCGCGCCTACCGTCGCCCGTCAGCGCCACGGCATTGACCCAGTTCTGGTGCCCCACCAGAGTCCTGACCTCTTTTCCGCTTTCGAGATCCCAGACCTTGAGAGTCCTATCGTCTGAAGCAGAAACGGCGCGCCTACCGTCGCCCGTCAGCGCCACGGCCCTGACCCAGTTCTGGTGCCCCACCAGAGTCCTGACCTCTTTTCCGCTTTCGAGATC
>DAONES010000052.1:0-12732 GCA_035403205.1 Methanothrix sp.
CCCAACATGGCGGCGCAGGTCCGGAGGCTGTCGAAGCTGCCGCGGGCCGATCTGGGAAGAATGGTGCGGGAGTACGACAATGAAAAGGCTCTGCTGCAGTCGGTGCAGGAGATACAGGATCATCTGGAAAGGCAGTGTGTATTCACGAAACCTTTGACTTAATATATCAAACAAAGGGGCATGAGAAAGAAGAATAAAATTGCAAAGCTAACAGAAAGGATGATCAGATATATCATTTGGGCCAAAAAGAGATGCAAGAGCACTAAAAGAATTGTGGTGTATATTAAGTTGAGTTCGTCCTATGTGAAGTGTGACCATTGGTCCTCAGTTTTTTAAATAGAAAGTATTTATCTATGAAATAGGAATAAACCATACAATGATACATAACTCAGAATCTGCAGAATATAGTCACACTACCGCGAATTCCATTTAAAAGGCTGAAAGCAATGGGGAGATTATTTCAGATCTTGCTACTGATCTTGATTATTAACGTTCCCGCCTTAGGGCAACAAACGATCACAGACTGGAATAATAAAGGAAATGCTCTTGTTGATTTGGGTGAGTATGAGAAAGCGTTAACTATATACGATCATGTTATAGAATTAAATTCTAGCTATGTATATGCATGGAATGGCAAAGGCAACGCTCTCTGTGGTTTGGGCAGGTATAGCGATGCAGTCAAGGCTTATGATGAGGCCCTTAGGCTAAATCCAGACTACGTGTATGCTTGGAATGGTAAGGGCAATGCACTAAATAGCCAAGGCAAGTATGATGAAGCGATCAAAGCTTACATTAATGCCATCGAAATAGATCCGAAATTCCTGGATGCTTGGAATAATAGAGGAAATGTTCTCAGTGAACAGGGCAAGTATAACGAAGCTATCGATAGGTACAATGATGTAATTAGGCTAAATCAAAGTTATATATATGCCTGGATTGGAAAAAGCAACGCTTTAAGCAGTATGGGCATGTATATAGACGCCCTCACAGCATGCGAAAAAGCCATTTCAATAGATCCTAAGTCCAAGTACGCTTGGAACTCTAAAGGACATGCATTGAGTGGACAGGGTAAGTACAATGAAGCTATCGACGCTAATGACGCTGCAATTAGGATAGATTCCAATTATTCCGAGGCATGGTATAACAGAGGCAAATATTGCACTAGACTCGGCAAGTATGATGAAGCGATTCAAGCGTTTGATAATGCAATTAAATCAAATTCGCCTGATTCATATTCCTGGTCTGATGCACGAAAGACTCTTGATATAAGAGGTGAGCCTCGCGAAACCATTAAAAAATATCAAAATGCCAACAGATCAAATATAGATCATGCACATGCTTTATATGGCAAAGGCTTTGCGCTCATTGGTTTGGGCAATTATAGGGAGGCGGTGGAGGCTTTTGATGAGACAATCCAACTAGATCCTAATCTCTCCGAGGCACATTACAGCAAGAGCATTGCGCTCACCTTTTTAGGTCAGACGAAAGAAGCTGATACTAGTTGGGATAATGGACTCAAGTTAGATCAGAATTATTCAGAAACCTGGCACGCAAAGGGCTTAGCATTTGAAAAAAAAGGTCTGTTCAGTCAAGCTATCCAATGCTATGACATGGCCATCAAAATAGACCGTAATTATAACCAGGCTTGGAATGACAAGATAGCAGCGCTCAAGAAAGAAGGCAGATACGAAGAGGCGGATAATGTATATTATGAGTATAGGTATAAGACTATGTCACCACCTGAAGATTATAGCTCCCTTATTGGCGATTATATCGCCCTTATAATTTATGGTTTTGGCGTCAAATTGGAATATACGATTTTCATTGGAATAATTTCGTTTATAATCTATGGCCTAATTTATTTTATCATAAGTAGTAATAAGAAGTGGAATATATCTGCACATAAATCTCTTGAGCCATTTCTTTTTAGTGCTATTGTCATATTATCAATACCAAGGGATCTATATCCATTTGGAACTAAAAAATACGATAATTACGCAGAGCACATTAAATATTTCCCAATTACTGAGCGACTGTTAGGTTGGATGTTATTGTTAGTGCTGATAGGAACAGTTAATCGGTTGATGATACGATAGGTATTAGGCAGTCAACTACCACGTATTGGTTATTTTTTCACACGGTATTAGTGAAGCACGTTTTTTTTTTCGAAACGTTCATATAGGCAAATTGACATATTAAGGAGTACCGCATTGGGTACAGAAATATGATGTCTAAATCAGGGAATTACTTCAAACTGACTATGACCATTGTGGTAATTGGCACCATAACTACAATAATATATCTAATAATGTATACATTTATTCTATTCTATTATGATTATAATATGATAGATAGGCTATTCTCATTTCTGCTTTTTCCGTCTATTCTTTTTTTTGCAGCCAATAGCTTAGAATACTCACTGTGTGTATTTAGAGAAAACTTTTATTGCGTTAACAAATCTAAGGAGACGCATTCTGTTGATCCAATCTCACCAAAGGTTGCGGTCTTCATTATGGACTTCAACGAAGACAGAGTAACTTTAGAGAGAACGATATCTAGCTGCACTCAGATGAGTTATCGAAACCGAGTAATCTACCTCTTAGATGATTCAACCAACGATGAACTGATGATCTCTGCTCAAGATATTGCCGAAAGATACGAAATTGAATATCTGCATAGAGATAATCGCATTGGTTACAAGGCTGGGGCCATTAATGAGGCTCTCAGAAAAGTGAAAGCAAAATATGTTTTGCTCCTTGATGCAGACCAACGACCATACCACAACATTCTTAGCGAAGTTGTTCCAATGTTAGAGGAAGACCCAAAGCTAGCCTTTGTCCAAACACCACAGTTCTACAGCAACCATGCGACTAATCGGGTGGCCGGGGCAGCCTTTGCCAATCAAGCGAGCTTCTTCAATTATATCTGCGAAGGAAAATCTCGAGTCAACGCGATCTTTACTTCTGGCACTAATGTAGTCATCAGAGTAAGCGCCTTGCAGGACATAGGCGGTTTTGATGAAGAAAGTGTCACAGAGGACCTATCCACATCATTCGATTTGCATAAAAATGGCTATAGCAGCTATTATCACAATCACATTCTTGCAGAGGGAAACGGCCCACTGGATTTTCCTGGATTTAAAAAGCAGCAAATGCGTTGGGCCTATGGAGGCATTCGGGTACTGAGAAAGGTTGTTTGGAGCTTCATAAAATATAGAAGTAGCTTGACTATAACCCAGTGGCAAGAATACTTCTTAACTAGCACCTGGTACTTCATAGGATTGGCTACATTCTTACTCATGCTCAGCCCAGTGGCTTTTCTTCTATTCGATATACACTCTCTTTCCATGAAACAGCAGGGGTCTTATCTCATCGGCTACCTACTATATCTCACATTCTCATACCTTCAGCTCTTCACAACATTAAAATTACGGGGGGTTAAAACAAGTGAAATTTTATGGGGACTCAACATATCTTTTATAGCATTTCCTACATACATGAAAGCCGCATTTTATGCTCTTATCGGCAAAGAACTCCCTTTTGTCGTAACTCCAAAAACCAGCAGTGGCCGTGCATCAATTAAGGAGTTCCTTCCCCAGATAGCAATGATGATCGTAATGGCATTTACGGTAGCTGTAGGAATTATAAAAATTTGGGATCACACTTCAATTTCTTTGGTGATAAATACTCTCTGGAGTCTTTATTGTCTGACAATGCTCCAGGGTATTTGGTACTTCATGCCAGTGGGGCGCAGAGATGTCTCCGCTCACCAATGAAGGTAATAAGATCGGACCTTTATAATGTAAAACGGATATCACTTTTTTTCATTAGTGTTTAGGTTCCAAAATAAAATTGTGTAGTCCTGAAGGCTTGGACTTTATATACTCTGGCCCGAAAATTACATTCTTTTTTAACCATTTAATTCAGTCTCCATTCGATTCAGGAACATTCCAAATTAGCATCCTTCCGGCAACCTTGACCAGAATGCGATATCCGGCGTCTGTAAATACCATTTTGTATCAAGGGACTCATGAAATCTTACTCTGTTATGCCAATTCATGAAATTGCCAAAATTATCGAACCTAAACCGGTTGAGTTCATATGTGTCATTCCATTTTTCCAGTTTTCCATTGATCTGAGGATGCTTGACGCGAGCTTTGATGTGTTTGATTTTATTCGTGAATACAACCATAAACTATTTCTGATTAATAATCAACATAGATTGTCAAGGTGTGATAATGAAATTATGGTTAGTCCGTATCTTGATTGTTTCAAATATGCTTTGTATATCTGCTATGGGTCAGGGCAGCGAAAATCCCTTTGGCTCAGCAACCTTGGATTCAGTCTCTCTAAAGGGTGATATCTATTACCTACCCGAGGGTGCATCATCCCTTCCGGATTTTTCAGGCCTGACTCCGGCAGGAAGCATATACACAAAAGTCCTGGACATCCCGACTCGTTCATTTACTTCCGGTTTTCCTGGAGTCTCCGATCGGTTTGAGTGGTTTGCCATAAGATACACAGGGGTCTTCAATGTCGATATGGAGGGAGATTACGCGTTCAGACTTGTTTCTGATGACGGTTCACGCCTTCTTATCGATGGCAAGATGATTATTGACAATGATGGCATCCATGCGACACGAAGCATCTCGGGGGATGTCTATCTTGCCAGCGGCCAGCATTCAATTGAAGTGGACTACTTCCAGGGACCCAGAGAAGAGATCGCATTACAGCTCTTCTGGACTCCGCCCGGCGGATCTGAGCAGATCTCCGAGCCTGCCTATGTGCCCAGACCACCGGAGAGCGAGGAAGGCACTGGACACACTCAGGCGACGGGACCCGCTCAAAGCGCTGAGCCATCTCAGGATACCGGTCCATCTGACACTGGATGCCAATGGTGCCCGGAGGACCTGACCGGTCTGGACCTCACAGGGAGGTGGAGTTGCGATGATGGAGGGATCTATTACGTCAAACAGCAGGGTCATGTTGTCTGGTGGAGTGCAGAAGGCTCGGCAACTGAACCGGGCTGGTCCAATGCCGCGAGGGGGATTCTCAGCAATTGCGTGCTCACTCTTGAGTACTCTGATGTTCCAAATGGCAACGCTGCTGGATACGGCACCCTTGTTCTGGAAATTCTGTCCA
Source organism: Methanothrix sp. (assembly GCA_035403205.1). Classification (GTDB taxonomy): domain Archaea; phylum Halobacteriota; class Methanosarcinia; order Methanotrichales; family Methanotrichaceae; genus Methanothrix. Next base: position 5,142 of record DAONES010000052.1, read on the forward strand.
ATGACGAGATGGTAGCCAGGGAGAAGCCTCAGAGCTACTCAGGATATCACTGGCAGAGAGTTTAGACGGAGAGTCTATCTAGATAGAGAGTCTGGACGGATAGTAAAATCATGATGAGATGATTAAAATATGAGAAGCTTTGCTCAGCTTCTCATTTCAAATGCGTAGGGGAATATCTCCGACACCATTTTTGTCTCGTAGTTTCCATTCTCACCGAGGATTACCTGAGTGCCTCTATTAAACTCAAAGAGGATCTGGCGCTCGTCTCCCGCAGGTGCAACGGCTATTCCATCAGGCAGAAAATTGACAGCCGCCCGGATATTGCCGTCGCCATCAGATATCGCTTTAAAGATTGCGACCTTTAGTGCGCTGGTGGAATAGCCGTAGAGCGCATTTTCTATGTTACAGCCTGTGTAGATTCTGCCTGAGTCGGTGAGCACTGCCGCACCCACAGCAAAGCCCGAATACGGAGCATAGGCGTTCAGACTTGCCTCATATGAGGCGTTCACCAGTGAAGAAATTTCCAGCTCGCTAAGCTCTCGCACAAACCACCGGCGATAGAGTTGGTCGTATCTTCCATCCTGAATTATTGTCTCCATTCCTCTATCGAGAGATTCCTTGAGCTCTCTGTCACTGACTCCAAAGTAAAGTGAGTGCATCTCCCATGGCGTGGCCAGGGCTCTTATGCCCGAAATATTCTGCTGCTTTATCCTAAACCAGGTGGATGAGCTTCCACACACGAATGCGTCCGCTTCACCCTGGAGCAGTGCCTGAAGGCATTCTTGCTCATAATCATAACCCAGAAGCTGAACGCCTGTTTGGTTCTTCACGATGCCATATGAAACGCTTCCCTTCTGTGCAGCAACCTTTTTGCCCTTAAGCATGGCAGCAGATTTGATACCGCTATCATCTCTGACGAATGTCATTATGTCCCATGTCCCGTGCGGGCTTTCGGTGAAGTTGTACTGCTTTTGCCTCTCTTCCGTCTTGATGAATCCCCCAATGATATCCGCATCTGCCTTCTGAAAGGAGAGCTGGGCATCAGCCCAGATCATAGGTTGTGCCGTCACAGAAAATCCTTCCACCTTTCCGATCAAATTCAACAGGTCCAGCTCAAAGCCCCGCACTGAACCGTTATCCTCGTAGGTGAAGGGGCCATAATCCTTGTCAAATACGAACCGTACAGTGGTTACATTATCCGCTGCCTTTGAGAAGCCAGACTGCGCAACGGCGATAGCCTGCCCGGAGGAGATGACTATCAGGGCCATCAAAACAGCAAAAAACCAAACTTGCCTCATGGATAAATGTTAAAGTTATCAGGATAAATCTTTTTTCGGTCAGATATATTATGACCAAAAAGCTGAAGATAATCCAGACGAACTGGGCAGTGATTCGATTATTCAGTGCTAATCCACTTTCGGGCAATGTCTGCCCATTTTCAAAGACTGCTCGAAATTTGATCCTGAACTTCAAAGCTCTTCCGAAATCCTGCCGATCAGTTTTGCATTTCGGGCCGACAGGGCTGCAGCCCCGGGCATTGCTCTTGGGGTTAACCTCTTCTGCCGCTTGGAGGAAGGGGTCAAGAAGATCTCCGACCTTCTCTCAGAGATGGGCGCAAGAGAGGTGCTGGGGGAGCACTCAGATGCCTTCGTTCTCGGGCTGGACCACGCTCGAGCGCTGGCGACAGATGGCTTAACAGATCACGGCTCTTTTATGCCTCCTGAGCTACCATAGCTATTCTCCTGGGCTACCAGACTCTCACTGAACGTCTTGAGTGCAGGCTGGCAAGCCGTCCATAACGTTAACATCAGAACGAGCAATCCTGCCAAGAGGAACAGAGCATCTGGGCTCCATTTAATAACTGCTCCCGAGATCGCCTGGGAGATCGGCATCAGCCCGTAGCTGGAGAATGATACAATGCTCATCATCCGACCGAGCATCTCATTAGGAGTGCGAATCTGCACCCATGAGAAAAGTATGATGCTAATATAGCCATTTCCCATACCAAGCGGGAACATCAAGGCGAAATCTATCCAGGTTGATTGAATGAAGGCCAAGGACGCAATTACCACCCCACAAGCTATCATAAAGCTGATAAGAATGACGCCCATGGCCTTTCCGCTTGGACGGGGCAGAGAGCCGGCCATCAGAAAGCCGGCCAGACTTCCTCCTGCATAAGCGGACATGAGCAGGCCAAACGCCATTGCACCTTCTGGAAGTCGCTGATTTGCAAGCACTGGTATTCCGACCATAAGGGGACCGATGAGGGAAAAGTTCAACCCTGCAATAACCAGGATTATCAGCATCAGGGCGTTGTCGGTTCTTAGGTACTTCACCCCGGCTAGAACGGCGGTTATGATGCTGTCTTTCTCAGGAGCGTCCTCGGAATGCTGGTGCTTATTGCCTCTGCTCATCAGCCATAGACAGGTTGCCGAAGTTGCGAAACCCAAGGCATCGAGAGCATAGGCCAAGCCGATGCCTAGGAACGAATGTGAATACTGTCCGATCAGAATGCCTGCGACTGTAGGACCCACGAACTGCGCCACTTGAGCAGCGCTCAGCATGAGAGAGTTGCCAGCCTGAAGCTCATGTTTTTTTACCAGCGTCGGCACTATGCTACTTTCCGCAGGAATCTCGAAACCAGACATAAAGCCAAATCCAAGGCTAAAGATGTACATCATCCATATCTGGACGGCGCCGGTGAAGACCGCAAAGGCCATCAAGAATGTTAAAAGAAAACGGATGATGTCTGCCGTGAACATGACAATGCGTGGAGAGAAACGGTCTGTAATAGCGCCTCCAAAAAGCATAATCGCGGCGCGTGGAATGCCCTCAAGTGCCAGGACCAATCCCAAAGCCATCGGATCGCCTGTTAGCTGAAGCGTCAACCAGGGGGTAGCAATTAGGGTAAACTGATCTCCCAGTAGTGAAACTGTGGTGCCGGCGAAAAGAAGACGAAAGTCACGCAAAGACAACATTCGAAACATCGGGTTTTTGGAGTTCATTAAACCACCGAGATCCAAGAGGACTTCGCACCATCCCACCTCAATGGGCTATAAAAATAAAGCTTTTTTGGAGTTAATACATCGTTTCGTTATCATGCAAAATCTGTGATCAATGAGAATTCACCTCATCACGGTTCCGCTAATTGTGATGAATAACAGGATCGAGAACAAACCTCCGAGAATTCTTTCGAGAATATAGATCTTCCTTGTTAGATCTGGCGTTAGATAAAGAGCATCCGGTACGGCAGGCGGATCGATAAATAACTTCGTCCCGGAAAGAAAAACCGTTGCGCTAAAGCCCGTTGCGTACAGAAAATCATTGATCCTGTCTTTGATAATGGAATAATGTGATGGCTTTTTATTAATAACATTATCCCGTGAGCTATATTCGTCCTGCATAATCAGATCAGCGTTCGATTTTCCGATTCCCACTATCGTCCAGAAAAGGCCAAATAAGCCTATGACCAATAAAGACCCGAGCAAAGCATTCAGTGGCTTCTTGCCATATCCATAGGAATATTGCATGAATGCATCCAGATATTTCATCAATGGATTGGTTCCAGGCCAAGACTGTTTTCTGTGCTCAATTCGGTATTCGTAATAACAACTATCAAAGTCTTCATAATAGCCGAGCTTTTTAAAATTATCTAATAAATATAGATATGCTGAATCATCATAGTCAAGATCATTAATATTAAACCACCTGATATATAGTTTATTATAACTTGACCTTTTTAAAAAAAGAACACCCTTGATTTTTGTACCTTCAAATACTGCATCCTTAATAAATTGTCTATTGATTAAGCTTAGATTATTATCAAAGCAACTATCAAGAAAATAAGCTTCCTTGCCGAAATATCCCTGGCCGAAGTCTACCGGCCCATGATAATTGGTTAGACTGAAGTAGGCACATTCTTTGAATATTGAATTGCTGAAATCCGAGGATCCATTGAATTCAGAAGCAGTAAAGTCCGCCGAATTGTCGAATTCTGCATCAAAGAAGCTGATATTCCCATTAAAATGAGAATTTCCAAATTTGACATATCCGTTGAATTTTCCATAATTGAAATCGATTTGATCTCCAAAATATGAGTGTGAAAATATTGCATCTTGATCAAAACATGAGTCACTGAACGCGATGGACCTTTGAAAAATTAAATCCTCAAAGTTAGCGGTTTTATGGAATGTAGAATGGATGAAACCTGCCGATTCGCTGAACTCCGAGCCTTGAAAATCCGCTTCGTCGTTGAACATGGATTCGTTGAAATCTGCGGGCCCGATAAATCTGGAGTCCCAAAAAAAAGACCGTCCATCGAATTTACAGTTTTGGAAATTGGATTGATTATTGAACTCACAGGTCGTAAAGTCTGCTAGACTGGTGAAGTGGACGTTACTGAAGTCTGTCGATTCGTCGAAATTAGTGCCGGCATAGTACGCGGATTTATTGAAAATACTGTAGCTGAAATCGGCCTTTCCGCCAAACCTGCAATTGTTAAAATATGCACATCCATTGAAGCAACTGGCATTAAATTTAACTCCGTTTGAGAATGTGGTGTTATTAAAATGCACATCGCCATCAATTTTCGCACCATCCAGAACCAGATTTCCGAAGATTATGCAATTATCAAAATTAGCATTATCACCACATCTGATCGCAGCCTCGACAGTCCCCCCCGGTAAAACCAAATCTTGACTAATTGCATTGCATGTGGCAAGCAGTGTCCAAAGAACCACAATTATTATTATTGGCCACATGCGCACCATCATAATCAATGTCCTCAATTTAATGCAAACAGAATTATGGCAGGTCGGGAAATCCTCTTCACTTACTTTTAGAGAAGCAAACCCTCGCAGGGATTTCATGTTCTCTTGAGAGGTATCAAGGCCATCATGAGATCAAATGCAGATAGGAATTTATTTTGAAGATAATATTCATGATCCGATGATTCAGATGTTTCAAAAATCTGAGCGAGTGGCCCGAAGAATATCGCACCCTTTGTGGTTCGGGCGGCAGCGCGCAGTTTTAATTAATTCGATAGATATGATGCAATCCTGTCAACAGGCACCCCCTTTTTTTATCCTTATATTGATTCTTGGTGAATATCCACTTCTAGAGTTTCCAACCGGTTGACTATTGGTATAACCACAAAGGGTGTCGGAGCCTCTAACTTTTTTTGCCGATATCCTATGAGGTCCATTAGGCGGAATCTGAATGGTCAGACTTCCTTGTGTATCTGTTAATCCTTTTTTCACATTATCCAATGATATGGATGCCCCTTGCACAGGGACTCGGTTGTTATGAATGTCCAATTCGTAGACATTAATCATTACCATGGTGGCGCCTACAGACGAAATAAATGCATAGACTAAAACAAAGAGCATTAATGTCCTTGTTATATTCATTCAAATCACCTATGCGCTGCTAAATTATTCGTATAAGTATTTATTGTTATCCCTTTAATTTCTTGCATAATGGAAAAATTATATTTTATTTTTAAAACTTCCTGGACTCGCCCTATTTCTTCGAAATCAATACGATAGGTTTTCAAGCAAATGATATGCTGAGTCTGGAAAGTCACATTCGCTACTATGAGCAGCCTTCAATCTCCAAGGATGAATTTGAATCACTTTATCTCGTCCTCCCCCGCGCAGCCTTCTGCACGCTCTGATCCTGATCCCCGGCCAGCCGTTTCAGAGTCTCCACAGGCGTGTTGGGGTTTTCCGCCACCGCCGCCCGCACCATCCAGGACCAGTGCCCAGAAAGCTCATCAAGGGTCCGGCCATCGAGGCTCGCATTGCGGGCCAGGGCTTCCTTGACCTCCCAGCTCTTGTCCGCCGCAAGAGCGGCCAGCGACTGCGCGGGCGTGCGTGGGTTCTGCGCTGCCGTCATCCGCACATCCATGATCCTGTCCGCGGAGAGGTAAACGAGCAGATCCTCTGGCGTGGATGGGTTTTTGGCAATGTTGTTTCGCACCTCCCAGAAGATGTCCTTGACCATTCTGCTCATCGATTCCACCGGCAAGAGGGGATTGCTCGCCGCTGCCGCCCGAACATGATCATCGGCATCTCTGGCCAGATAGGCGAGCGTTCGGGAGTTGACACGAGGGCTCTTTGCCGTTGCCTCCTTCACAAGATAGCGGTTTTTGTGCAGAGTGCTATCGTAGTCCACCATCTCGTCTGCGGCCAGCATTTCTAAAATCTCCTCTGCGGCCCGGCTGTTCAGGGCCACTGCCGCCCGAACATATCCGGAGCTGTCCTCGGCCAGGCGGGTCAGGGCCTGCGGCGAAGCCCGGGCATTGCCAGCAACTGCTTCCCTAACCCATTGCACCCCATCTCTGGATAGCTGATCCAGGACCTTCTCCGGCGTCTCGGCGCTCCAGGCGACCTTTCTTCGCACATGCCAGTCCCAGGCGCGGGCAAGCTCCTCCGGATCGTTTCCGTTTTTCTCTTTTTTTTCCGCTGATTGTTCGCTCATCTTGCGCCCCTCTTAAGGCCGGATCTACACATCAATTCTGTAGCAGTAAAAGCCATAAACCTCATCCAACAGTTCCTTTGCCTTTCGCCCCCCCAGCCGGGACAGCTTTCGCTCCACCAGCGGCAGGCCGATTGCGGGAGCGATCTGGCGGATGAGTCCCTCGTCACCGGAAACCACAGCATACTTGAGAAGGGTCCTGTACCGGCCCATCAAGCCGGCAAGCCTTTCCGCCACAAGATCGGCATGGCCTTTGACCTCCTCCTCACGCAGCCTCTCAAACCTCTTCTGGCTCCATCCCCCTTTGGAGTGCTTTCCCATTACCGAGCTCTCCACCATTTCTTCGGCCTCAAAGCCCTCCCGGCTCAAAGCCACACCGATGAAGGTCTCACCCGCATGGATGGAGAGGATGAGCACGGGAGTTTCCATCATCTCCACCAGAGGATCAAGGGCAAAAGTGCTCCCTTCTCTGCTGTGGATCTCCTGGACTGGAAAAGGCGGCACTAGCAGCAGAGAAAAGAGCAGTGGGCTGTGCAGGACTATACTACCTCGCCGGGACCGGACGGCAGAAGAAGCCTTCCTGATTGCCGCTGGGAGAGCCTCCTCCTCAGCAGCGGGACCGGTGTAGTAGGCAGAAAGAAGATCGTCTCTGGGCGAGCGGCAGGCCCGGAGCCTCTCTATCAGCCCGTCCATCTCCCGCATGCTCAGCACTCTTGCCTTCGGCTTCTGCCCTTCGCATGCCTCTGCCACCGGCGCAGCCTGCACAGGGGCCAGGGTTGTGGCTGCCGTGGCTGCGGCCCGCTGCTCGGCTGCTTTAAGGGCCAAATTGGCCTGCTGATTGGCAGCAGCGAGTTTAGATATCTTCTCGTCCCTCTTCTCCAGGGTGCTCAGAAGCTGCTCTTTTTCGCCCTGCAGCTTTGACAGTGCCGCCTGCAGCTCTGCTATGCGATCTTCCAGCTTCTTCTTGCCGAAAAGGTCCACCAAAACCTCAGCCTCCAGCTCGCTCTGAAATTCGATTTTAGATTCTATTATCGCACGAACCTATCAATCAGGTCGAGCGATGTCGTCTCCAGGCCGCAGTCCTGCAGATGGTGCGCCAGAAGGCTCGCTCTCA
>DAONES010000053.1:0-12667 GCA_035403205.1 Methanothrix sp.
TCTTCAGCCGCAAGATTCCCTCTGCCAATGATACCTCTTTCGGCGTGGGATATGCTCCACTCTCTGAGACTGAGAACATAGTCTTCAATACCGAGCGCGAGCTGATGAGGCTCAAGAAGAGCGTTCCGGCGATAGGCGAGGACATAAAGGTTATGGGCATGCGCCAGGGCGATGTCATCAACTTGACCATTGCCTGCGCCATGGTCGACAAGCACGTAGCCAGCCTCAAGGATTATGTAGAGACCAAGGGCGCAATTATCGACCACATCATTGAGTATGCCGGACAATTCACTTCGCGAAAGGTGAACGCGCAGATGAATGTGGCAGACAATATCGATCAGGGGTCCGTCTACATCACCGTCACCGGTACATCCGCCGAGATGGGCGACGATGGCGCAGTAGGCCGCGGCAACCGTGCCAACGGCATGATCACTCCCAACCGGCCAATGAGCCTGGAGGCAACCTGCGGCAAGAATCCAATCAACCACGTGGGCAAGATCTACAACCTGCTCTCCACAGAAGCTGCCAAGCAGATAGCCGCACAGGTTGAGGGCATCGACGAGGTATACATCAAGATCCTCTCTCAGATCGGCAAGCCCATCGACGAGCCGCACATTGCCAGCGTTCAGATTGTGCCCAAAGAGGGCGTGGACATGAAGAAGCTGGAGGCAGGAGCCGCTGAGATCCTGGATGACTGGCTGGCCAACATTCCCAGGCTGCAACAGATGCTGTTCAAGGGAGAGCTGAGCACCTATTAAAAGCAGTCATTTTCTCTCCGAAATATTTTTCATGCGAAGGAAGGTATTCAATGGCATGCGCTGCCGGGATTGCCTGGCAGCGCTGCATCCTTGATCCGCCCAACCTCGGCGGGATCTCGGACCTTTTCGGTAGATTTGTGATATGCCATCCATTTCCCATCAAAAAAGGAAGTTTCTGCCATTACGGGCATGATAATTACGGGCAGGATATGTATATTCCAGATCCCAGGAACCAATCGTCGTCAACTTTCACGGCATAGGCGATCTTGAACTCCTCTTTGTTTCCGTGAGCGGGATTGGGAAAGATGAAGTACGTAAATCCCTTTCCAGTTCTGGCAACGTTTAGCGTGTTCAGAAGGGATGGGACGCCATTGGTATCGATTACATCCAGCTTGTTTTTGCCGATCCATTCCGGCTTGAATGGATGCGCAAGACAGGTTCCATTGAAGTCGTAGGCGTAGATATAGAGATCTCCCCGGACAAATGAACCGCTCTTATTGCTGAACTCTTCGAGCGCTTTATCTTTGCCATTCTTCTGGGCATAGGTCAATGCCGATTCGACAAAGGAGATAAGCTGCGACTTATTGGATGAATTGGCCAGCGATGCATTTGCCTGGGCCGTCGAATCCTCTTCTGCCAATGCAATTTGCGAGACGGATGCAGTCGTCGCGAGCAGCAAGATCGCTGATAATAGGATAATGCATTTCTTCACATCAATCAACTCCCTTGAAAGCGATAGCTTCCTGAAATACCATTATTGCCGGATTTCCATCTGCGGACTGGTTACGTCTCTCTAGAAGAGTACATTAATTAATGAAATTATCTCTTTTATGGTGACTATGATATGGGATCGATGATATCTGGAATGTGATCATGACTGAGGCGGGCAGGCAATCAAAGGCGATGGCAGAATCTATGGCTGTCAGATGCTCAATGCCCATCGGAACCTCGGGCCGTGCAAACCGGCGGGAACGGCATCTCACTGTCAGGCGTTCTGTAGCAGTTCGGTAGAGAGCCTGAACCAGCGATACACCATGAAGTACACGAAGCGGATGTGCTCCGGCGATGATTATTGCGAATATGCCATACAGCTAAAGAAATAGATATTATCCGGCACGGTAATTGCCCGCCGGAATTGGAGCATTCACGCAAGATCATGTTTCTCTACTGATTTGATGCCAGCTTGCGGACCAGCGGCATGATAGCAGGCCGGTTAGCTTTCGAGGGCGCTGCCGAATTGGCGGAAAACCCCATCTCCAGGCCCATGGAGCCCATCATCTCCTGATTAAAGCGGTCCGAGATCTCATCGAATATCCGTTTATAAGCCTGGCAATGTGGATCAACGCCTCGAATCTCTCCGTCCGTAGGAGCAATGGCATTGTACGGACAGCCTCCCCGGCAGTAGCGGATGTGCTTGCAGCCCTTGCATTCCCGGTCCACATACTCCTTGAAGGCACGCATGCGCTGTCCGGCAGGCGACTGCGCCAGATCCTGCTGGTTGGGCCGGTCCCGAACATTGCCCATGACATATTCGGGCATTCCCACGAAGCGATAGCAAGGATAGATGCTGCCGTCCGGGCCCACGGCAAAGGTGTTCTCCATGCAGTCTACAAATGTGCAGACCGTGCCCCTGCCGGTGAAGACGCACCTGGCATAGTCGTTGATGTTTCGCACCTCTATTCTGTCCATGTTCTCCAGGTACCTGTCCAGCAAAAAGACCAGAAGCTCTCCATATTTCTCCGGTGGCAAGGCCCATCGGTCCGGCTCGTCGCTTCGTAGAGAGGGGAGTGCTGGATGCAGCTTGAGTGTGAGGTCATTTTTCAGGAAAAAATTGAAGATATCCTCCTTGAACTGCTCTGAGTAGGAGGTGAAGGTGCATATGAACTGCACCTGAAGGCCGTGCTCTTTGGCCAGATTGTACCCTCGCATGGTCCTCTCAAAGTAGCCCTCGGATCTTTGCAGGTCATTTAGCTCCTGCGGTCCGTCCAGGCTGGAGCCGATGGGGATATTGTGCTCCGCCAGGACATCGGCCAGCTCAGGAGTGAGCATCCAGAGATTGGTTTGCAGAGCAAAGTTGGGCTCGAGCTGGGGCAGCTCTTTGGATAGCATCGGCAGAGCCTGCCGGTAGAAGTCAGCCCCGGCTAAAAGCGGCTCGCCGCCATGAAATGTGAACGTCACCGGATCGATGCGAAAATCCTGGAGCCAGGCTACGATATCCCTGACGGTCTCTATGCTCATTTTGGGCGAGCCTACCTCTGAGCTCCAGCAGTAAGCGCATTTGGATGGACATCCCAGGGTGGGGATGATCATGACGTGAAAAGGCCTTTTTTGTTTCCGCTTTTGTCTTATCATTTATTTGCCCTTCTACCAATTATCATTTGCCATTCCCAAATGCCCCGGGCAATATTTAATCATTCTCTATCCAGTTCGCTATTATCATCATCCTCTGGTTATTCTCTCCGCACTCATCCGCGCCCGGCGCAGTGGCGGCAAATCTTTCCACAGCGCCATCTCTTCGCCCCTGATGGCCAGAGCGCCATCGATTCCCGGCCGGTCGATCGCAGAAAAGCACTCCTGCAATGGTCCCTTTGCCGTTACGGCGTTTCCCAGAGCGGTAGCCGCGGCGTCTGCCAAAGCCACATCATCTGAGATGGCCACTGCGGCATCGGCAAAGCCAAAGGATATGGACGGACCAACGTTGCCCGAGCTGGTGCAGACTCCCAAAGGCACTCTCCTGGCGGCGATCTCGAAGGCCAGGTCTTTAATGGGCGAACTGCCCGCGTATATTCCTACTACTATGGGCTGATCATTCAATATGCAGATATCTCCACCGTTATCCACCACTGCGTAGCTTGCCCCTTCCTCCATCATCGCCTGCACTGCAAATCCGGCAATGACACCGGCAACCGCAGACATAGGTCCTATGCCGAAGACAGCGCTCGCTACAATCATTCGTCTCACAATCTCCGGAGCATCCTGGGCGTCATTTTTCGCAAGGTCGTAGGGCTCCAGAGTTATCTGGAAAAATGGGTCGCCACGAATAAAATCCTCTAGAATGGCGCGCTGCTCACGGATGGATCCTTTGGCGGCATCGATGTGATCTTTCTCTTTAGCGAAGATGGTGACAATGGTCTCTTTGAGCCGAAAATGCTCCCGCAGGATTTCAGAAATGGCTTCTCACATCCTGCGTGCCCCAGAGAGGCTGGCCCTGGCTATAGTTTCCTTCTTTGCCCGCAGCCTAATTACCAGCTCCTCCTCGTAGCTCACCGAGAGAAGCTCTGCGGTCTCGTAGAGCCGGGACAGCTCAGAGAGCCCCTGCGCAGTGTAAGGCAGACGGATGCTATACTCCTGCAAGGGCTGCAGGCGCATGGAGATGCACTCCTCCAGCACACCCAGGCCCTGGCCGCTGAAGGCAGAGGCCAGAACCGGACAGGGAGCCAGATCCCGGATCAGCTCCACGATCTTCTCAGCCCGGCCTTCTTCCAGCCTGTCCGCCTTGTTCAGGACGGTCACAATGGGCGCCCGGACCTCGCAGTCCCAGAGCGCCTTATGTGAGGCCGCTAATTTGCGTCTCAGCAGCTCCAGAGGATCGCTGGCATCTGCCACGAGGAGCACCAGGTCCGCCTCGGAGATCTCTGAAAGCGTGGACCGGAAGGCTTTGATGAGAAAGTGGGGCAGATCGTCGATGAACCCGACCGTATCTGTGAAGAGAACCCTTCTGCCCAGAACCTCCCGCGCCCTTGTGGTTGGCGAGAGGGTTGTAAACGGCTGATCCTTAGCCTCTACTTTAGAGCCGGTGAGGGCATTTAAGAGAGTGGACTTTCCGGCATTGGTATATCCGGCGATGGCCGCCAGATCGAATCCCTGTTCCCTGCGCCTCTGCCGTCTGTCCTCGCCCATGTTCTCCACATAGGCAAGCTCAGAGCGTATCTTTGCCATCCTTCCCCGGATATCGTGGTACATGGACTGCTCATAGGCTCCTGCTCCTCTAAATCCCGGCTGCTCGCCCCGCTTCTTCAGGGCGAGGGCGCTTTTTACCTGGGGGGCGTCATAGCTGAGCCTCGCCAGCTCCACCTGCAATTTTGCCTCACGGGTGGAGGCGCGGGTGGAAAAGATCTCCAGGATGAGGTTGAACCTGTCCAGTACCCTGGCGGAAAACTCGCTGGTGATATTGAAAACCTGGTTAGGGCTCAGCGCATTGTAAAAGATCAGCTTTTCCGGATTGTGGCTTCTAGCCTCCTCGATCTTACCCCGCCCTATCTGATAGCGGGAGTCCCGGCCCCTGCGCTGGGAGACCTCCGCCAGAACCTGGTATCCTGCGGCCTCTGCCAGGCCGCGCAGCTCTCTCATCCTGCTCGAGTCCAGCGGTTTTGTGGGGCTCTCTCGCATCAGCAGGACGGCAGTCTTTTCTTTTTTATCCCGGTTCATTTTTATTCATCGCACCTGTCTTTCCGTGCATCGATTTGTCGCCAACGATAAGCCTTCTGCCGGCGATTGAGATATGGTGGGCAGTCTCCACCGCCATTCTTTCCGCTATGGTCTCGGGATACTTGAAGTCCCTGCCCAGGATGCTCTTCACCCTCCAGATCTCCATATTATAGAGGTCGCCTGATTCGGCGACAATTGTCCCGGGAAGGCACATGCATGACTCATTCAAAAAATCCAGGATGACGTTTATGTCTATTGTCCTGGTCTCGCGGGGAATCAGCCGAACTGAGTGAATTCTTTCCATAAAATTGGGCGATATGCTGGCGGAGACGACGGCGCATACCATCCTGTATCTGCTGTCCTCCAGATGCCGGCCCGAGATATCGATTGCCACAATGTCTATCTATTCAACCCCTTCCGATGATGGCGTGCCGCTTTACAATATCGGTAGCCTCTTGCCGACTAAGGCCGGCGCCCATAGCGATCTCTATGGCTCTCTGGCTGCTTATGAGATCATAGGGAGAATGGCTGTCCGTATCCACCACCATTTTGGCTCCCGCCAGCTTTGCCATGCGCACCACATGGCCGTTGGTGATGTTGTGGCCCGATCGGGATGTTATCTCCAGGCAGACGCTATTGTCCCTGGCCAGCTCTGCCTCCTCTTCAGTGATAAAGCCGGGGTGCGCCAGTATATCCACTCCCGCCTCAATTGCCGCCAGGTTTGTTCCCGACCTGACCGGCTCCACAGGTGTTTCTCCGTGCACAACCACTATCTCCGCCCCAAGCTTGCGGGCCAGGGAGGCAAGCGGACCGATCCTGGCCGGCGGAATATGGGTCAGTTCCGCACCCACCAGAACCCGGATGTCCGATACCTCTTCGAAGTATTTTATTTTGGATACACAAGATAAGATGTGCTCTATATTTGTGTAGTCCGCATGATCGGTTATGCCGATGGTGGTGTATCCCAATGCATCCGCCCGGCGGACCAGCTCGGAGGGAATTAGTTCGCCGTCGCTGAATGTGGTATGAGTATGCAGGTCGATCATATCAGTGGCTCTTCTTCTTGTATTTTGCTTTCATGGATAATGCAATTCTCTTCAAGACTGCGGACTTCTTGCCTTTTTTGGCAAGCAGTATCCTGCCTGCAGACTCCTCCAGGTGCCAGGTCCTGGGGTGCCTCTTCTCGCGTTCGATCTCTGGCTTATAGCCGGCTTTCAGCGAGGCTGTGATCAGCATATCGAGGTTGGGCTCATTGACTGCATCTTGACGGGAGACCATTCTGCCTTCTGACCTGCTGCGAGCGACGTCAAAGTATACAGGCCATATGACAAGTTTGTCCTTTTCTGGCATAGACCATATCTCACGGCCACATCATTAAAGTATTCTCCGGCACGAAAAGTCTTTTAGCCATGTTAGGCTACTATAATTTGGAGTTTGGATAATGAGCTTAGAGACTTATCCCGTTGCCAACGTCGGTGGAAAGGAAATCCCATTCGACCCGGATCAGCTCAGGCGGATCCAGGAGCACCCATGCTTTAGCGAGAAAGCCTGCCATGCCTTCGGCAGAATGCATCTGGCTGTCGCTCCCAAGTGCAACATCCAGTGCAAATACTGTGTGCGGGACTTTGACTGTGTCAATGAGTCACGTCCGGGGGTGACATCTCAGGTCCTCAAGCCAAAGGAAGCGCTGCAGAGGGTAGACGAAGTCCTGGAGAAGTACCATTACATCAAGGTGGTGGCTGTTGCCGGTCCGGGAGAGCCTCTGGCCAATGAGGAGACTTTTGAGACTTTGCGTCTGGTGAGCGAGAAGTATCCGGGCGTCATTCTCTGCATCAGCACCAATGGCCTGCTCCTGCCTGACAGGATCAAAGATCTCGACCGGCTGGGCGTCTCCAACATCACGGTTACGATGAATGCCATAGATCCGGAGATCGGCCAGCAGATCTACGATTATGTGACCTACCAGGGCAAGAGGTATGAAGGCCTGGAGGCAGCAGCACTCCTGCGCGACCACCAGCTCAAAGGAATCGAGGAAGCCCTGAAGCTCAAGAAGATTGTGAAGGTCAATACGGTTCTCATTCCCGGCATAAACGACAAGCACGTCTTTGATATCGCCCGCAAGATCAAGGCGATGGGCGTCTATATTCACAATGTCATGCCGCTCATTCCCCAGTACAAGTTCGCTCATATCAAGCCCCCATCTCCGGAGGAGAAGAGAAAGATCCAGGAGGAGCTGGGCAAGATCATCAAGCAGATGAAGCATTGCCGGCAGTGCCGTTCCGATGCCATCGGCAGGCTGGGATGCGATGTGCAGCAGGAGTTTGCCAGCAGAACCAGAGAACAGGGATAGAGATTCATTTTATTTTTCTCATCATCCCATTTTTGGCCGTTCGACTTTCTTCATTGCCCATTATTTTTCTTGAGCTTTTGGTCTATTTTGTCTATTATTCCCAGCTAACAATCCTAATCAATTTCTTAAAAATATGTTAATTGAGTTTTGCTTAATTGGTACAACATATGGTGAAACATAGCTCGCCGAGATGTGCCCATTTATTAAAAATCCTTAAATAGTAATAATCTATGAATTAATTCGAATAGTTCCGGAACTGGTGCGGGAATTGCTGG
Organism: Methanothrix sp.; assembly: GCA_035403205.1. Classification (GTDB taxonomy): domain Archaea; phylum Halobacteriota; class Methanosarcinia; order Methanotrichales; family Methanotrichaceae; genus Methanothrix. The sequence goes on from DAONES010000053.1 coordinate 7,812, forward strand.
AAAAAAACGCATTTGGTGGTCGGCATGAAGAGCGTCTTGGTATGCATTTTGTTGTCAATGCTCTGGGCAAGCCTGGATTGTGCTAGTGCAAGCACCATCTCGGCCCAGATTGATTCATATGACTTCCCTTCCGGAGACTGGTATCGTGATTCCGATCAGGGCGGGACCAATGTCTGGATAAAGAATACGGGGGATGTTGGGCATCTCTTCTGGATCTCCTACGAGGTGATGGACAAAAGGGGCCAGTGGTATAGTGCGCCTCCAGAGCCGGTATATGCAGAGCCGGGCGACAGCACCTATTTCGTCAATCCAGTTTGGCATATTCCTGATGATGCAGAGCTGGGCAGCTACCAGGCAGATTTGTACCTGTACAGCTATTGTGATGATCGCACTGGCGAGTTCTCAGATCAACTGGATCAGGTCGATGAGGCGGGAGCATTCAGCGTTGTGGGATGAGAATCTCAGATCAGAATTTTTTCTTCTTGTTTTTAAAAAATAGCGTTCTAAAAGACTGTTCCGCGTTCTATCCTCTCCTCGGGTATCCGACAACTGCAAAGAGCAGGGCTGCGGCAAGGATCAGCGCCGGGAAGACGGAGAGGGTCGCTGTGAGCCCGAAATGGTCGGCAATTGCGCCCGAGACAGAGACGCCGAGACCTCCGGCACCCATTGCTATTCCCATGAACAGGCCGGAGATCAGGCCGATCCTGCTCGGCATCAGCTCGTGGGCCATGGCGATCGTTACCGAGAACGAGGCCCAGAGGAAGAACCCAAAGCAGAGCATCGAGGCAATTTGAAGGGCCCCTTGCGTCAGGAGTATTGAGGCGAAGGCAGGGATAGAGCAGAGGGTAGTCGCGACGGCAACCGATTTTCTGCCAAACCGGTCTGAGAGGTAGCCACCGGTGAGCTGCCCACAAACTCCAGCCAGTAGCATGGCGCTGATAAAGAAGGTTGCCTCAATCAGCGGGTATCCGCCCAGGACGAGGTAAGTGGGAAGGAAGGTCATCGCCCCGAATGTGACCCAGGAGCGGAGCGTCGACCCGGCAAACAGAAGGATCACAGGCTTCCAGTTCTCTTCGCCTCTGGCCTCTGCCTGCTGCGCTGCTGCCGGGCAGGTCTCGGGGATCGGGCGAACTGTGAGGAGAAGAGCGCCGAGAACCGCAGGTATCAGAAGCCAGGTTACGGCGGGAAGCCCTCCGCTCGTGATCACAATGCCGCCAAGGATCGGCCCCAGGGCCTGGCCGAGGTTTCCGCCCACGATAAAGAATGAGGTGAGCCGGCCCCGGTTGCTCGATACCGCAATCGCCGCCACCTTGCAGAGCGCTCCCGGATGAAAGGTCGCAACGCCCACGGCAGCGATGGCGACGCTGCAGAGCATGATCAGGTAGTGATTTGAAAGCAGCCCCAGAAAAGCGATTCCGCAGCCTGAGAGCAGGACGGAGATGGCCACGCTGACCCGAAAGCCCCGCTTGTCGGCAAGGCTGCCGATGACTGGCTGGAGGAGCGAGGAGATCAGGCTGTGCACCACAGGGAGGAGTGCTGCCTGGCTGTAGCTGTAGCCGAGGGTGGTGATGAGAAGCGGCTGGAGAGCCATCAGCACCGGGGCATAGATGTCGTTGATGAGGTGGGCCAGCGTCAGCTGGGCGATCTCCCGCCCCCGTGATGGCGGTTGTGCCGCCTGGTCGTGCGGCAGGGATGCTCCACCGCTCATGCGGACGGCTCCTGAATTCCTGAACCCTGCTGGGTCTTGCCTGAGGCAAGTTTCAGAATGCGCTCATTGTAGACCGCCTCAAAAGCGGAAAAGATCCGGGTCAGCAAAGCCCGTTCATCCTCATTCAACTCTCCGATCCGCCCGGCAATCCTCTCATACATCTGCTCATGAACCCTCTCGTGATAATCGTAGGCGGTTCTTCCCAGAGGCGTCAGGACGACCGAGACCTCTTTTTCATTCTTAATTCCCCGGACCTTCTGCACAAATCCCTTCTTGGTCAGCCGGGTAACTGTCTGCGATGCGGCTGATGGCGTCACTCCGAGGATGGCAGCGATTGTCCGGATATTGTTCCCTTCGGTCCTGCCAATGGCCTGAATGGTATGGATCTCGGAAAGGAAGAGAGCTGTTTCCGTGCCAAACTCCTGGGGGATATTCTCTATGAGGTTCATCTTATTTCTGATCCGCATCCAGCTGCGGTAAATATCCTGGAAATCGGGTGAATGGTCGTCTGGCTCCGGCATTTTGGTCAGGTAGTTAATTATTAAGGTACTAATTAAAACTACCGGCCTGAACCATGCTAATGGCATTCCGCTGCAGGTTATCATCCTCTGTTTTTTATATTTTCCGTATCTCATTGGCTAATTCAGTAGCATATCCATGATGCCATAAATTGCTTCTATGTACGATATGTTCATATAATTTAAGGAAAAAAAGATAAATAGTGATACCATGACAGTCGCGATAGTAGTGGGTGCCCAATGGGGCGATGAAGGCAAAGGCAAGGTCGCGGACTTCTACGCAGAGCAGGCGGACATAGTGGTCCGCTTCTGCGGTGGAGCGAACGCCGGGCATACCATCGTCTCAGGGGGCAGGAGATTCGCATTTAACCACGTTCCCTCCGGTGCCTTGTACCCAGAGAAAATAAACATCATTGGCAATGGCGTGGTTTTGGAGCCGAAGAGGTTCTTCGAGGAGCTTTCATATCTCACATCAGCCGGTTACAAACCAAACATCGTTATTTCGCCCCGTGCGCATGTGGTGATGCCTTACCATATTGCGCTGGATGGTGCGGAAGAGGAGAAGAAGGGAGCATTGGCTGCCGGGACAACGGGAAGAGGAATAGGTCCCTGTTATTCCGATAAGGCAGCAAGGTTCGGCATACGCATAGATGAGCTTATCCAGCCGGCTCTTTTCAAGGAAAAGCTGCATACTATGCACGAGCTAAAAGTGAAAATGCTCAGGGAAATATATGGCGTGGAATTCAATCAGACTGAAGAGGAGATTTACAATCAGTACTCTGAGTATGCAAAGATGCTCACACCCATGATAGCAGATAGCGGCGGAATGATTCTCGACAGCATACGGGCGGATAAAAAAGTGCTTTTAGAGGGCGCGCAGGCCACCATGCTGGACATAGATCATGGTGTGTACCCATTTGGCACGTCATCCAATACGTCAGCAGGCAGCGCCTGCACTGGCTCTGGCATAGGCCCAACTGAAATAGATGAGGTAATCGGCGTTGTAAAGGTCTATACCTCGCGCGTGGGCACTGGCCCCCTTCCCACAGAGCTCCACGACGAGACCGGGCAGTTCATACGCGACAAGGGATGGGAATATGGCACTGCAACCGGTCGACCCAGACGCATCGGCTGGCTGGACCTTCCCACTATAAAGTATGCCGCGCAGGTCAACGGATTGACTGGATTGGCATTCACAAGGCTTGATACCCTTTCTGGAGTCGCAAAGGTAAAAATCTGCACGCATTATGAGCTTTCAGGCAGGATGCTTTCTCTTCCCCCATCGTCCTATACCGAAATCGAGAGGTGCAAGCCCGTTTACCAGACATTCGATGGCTGGGAAGACATCGGGGCGGAAAAATGGCGCGCATGCACCAAGGGCGGCTTCGAATCCCTTCCCAATGAGGCGCAGACATATCTTCAGTTCGTCTCCGACGAGGTCAATGTGCCCATTTACATGATAGGTGTGGGGAGGGACAGGGAGGATATGATTGTTTTAAGAGACGCGTTTTCCAAGAAAAGTGACCGTTAAGCACAGAATTGCCGCTGGCGGAATCATGAAGATCGAGAACCTATTTGATAGACATCTTCATCATTTTTTCTGTATTCCATCATTCCTTGCAGGGATGCTTTCCCAGGTCGCAGTAGATGGCAAAATGATCCAGCCACAGGGGATGATAAGGAGCGGTTTTTATGAAGCTCACCAGGCTCTTGATCTGCTCCATGGTCTTGGCATCAGCTCATGCTCGATCACACAGGCGTCTTCATCAGCGATCTTCTCTGGAACCCCTATGAACTCCAGGGAGGCAAATATGGTGCTATGCCGGGTAGACAGCTTCGGGATACTGCCTCAATCAGTTGTTTCTTTTTAGACATCGTGCCGTACGTCACCGATTGCATTGCAGCCGAACTGTTATGTTAGGTCGACAAAAATTTGATCCGAAGATCGTTCGGAGGTATTAGGTGAACCTAACAAATGCTATGGTATCAATATAACAAAAAGACTTATTACTAAGTAAATCTTTAATAAAATCAATCAATGCATAGTAATACCAAAGATAGAACAGATAACATAAAATCACCTGCAGAATGGTCTCTGGCTGCAAACCATCGAGACCGCCTTATGGAAATCCTGGGAATTGCAGGCAATGGCAATTCTCAGGCAAAAGAGAAGAAAGACGCGCGGGAAAATGCGCTGGGAAATGCACTGTCAGGCGAGGCACGCTGGCAGCTTGCCCTTGAAGGAACCGGCATCGGAATTTGGGACTGGAACATAGAGGCCGGCGAGGTCTTCTACTCACCCATGTGGGCAGCCACGCTGGGATATAAGCCTGATGAGATCAAAGGAACTACTGAGGAATGGTGCTCCCGCATCCATCCAGATGACCTCGACCCCTGTTATCATAGCCTCAGGATGCATCTATTGGGCATGACACCTATCTATCACCACCAGCACCGCATCCTCTGCAAGGATGGCCGCTACAAATGGGTTCTTGACCGCGGCAAGGTCGTGCAGCGAGCGGATGATGGCAGGCCGCTTCGCTTCATCTGTACCCAGTCCGACATCACCGGGCGAAAACGAGAGCGTGAGCTGATTTGGGCAAGATCTGAGGAGCTGGCCTGGATGCTTC
>DAONES010000054.1:0-2732 GCA_035403205.1 Methanothrix sp.
CCAACGACATAAATGTGCTCGTGGTAAAGAGCGGCCAGGAGAGCATGAACATGGCCGTCCATACTGCGGATGCTTATCTGCTTGTCAACGAATTGAACGGCGGGCTCTGCCTTTACGGAATCATTCCCAGAACTGAGCCCTACTACATGCTCCTGGAAGAGCGGAACCGGATCAGCCTGACGCCAATAGTCTAGCTTCACCTGGGTTCTCGTTTCCAGATGTTTTCTGCAAAATCTCGAAAAAAGATAAGGCCCAAGCCGGCATCAGGCTTTGGCTAGGCCTTTTGCCTCGCGGGCGATCCGCAGGGCTGCTTCCTTTCGCATCATCTCAACAAATTCCCTCTGTGTGGCAAAGACCAGCGTTCCGGTGGGACAGGCGGCAACGCAAGCAGGAACGTCCAGGCTCTTGCAGCGGTCGCACTTGACAGCCATGCGAACCTCGGTGTGCCTGCCGATAACCCCATAGGGACAGACCATGGCGCACATCCAGCAGCCTACGCAGTTGCTTTGAATGCGCTCGACAATGCCTGTTACCGGATCCTGTTGCATACCGCCGGTGCGACAGACGGCTACGCATGGCGCATCCTCGCAATGGCGGCAGACGAGCGGCATCTTCTGCCCTTCCGCCATCTCCACATAAACGCGGCGCACCGGCCTCGGCTTCTCAGATACAGCAGAGATGAGGCTTTTGCTGGCCGAATGCTCGACGGCGCAGGCCATCTCGCATGACTTGCAGCCCAGACACCTGTCCAGACGGACAAAAATCTCCTTCATGGCTCCCCCTCACAGGCCCAGCTTCCTGCGCTGGCTGTCGATATGATTGATCATCAAAGCAGCGGCTTTGATCGGATCCGGCTCCACGGCAAAACATGCTCCTACAACGTCCTTGGCTCCGCTGGTGAGCAGTCCGGCAACCGCGGCGCTTCCCAACACCGGGGGCACGGTTCCCAGCACGGTGAAAACTCCCGATCCGATTACATAGGCTCCGATGGAGACCGCTTTTTCGCTCATCCACTCAGGGGCTGCGCCTGCTGCTGGCAAGTCGCTTATGTCCACGCCCAGGGCATTGGCGAGGGCTGCTGCCGCAACGAGAATGCGGCTGATGTCAACGCAGGAACCCATATGAAGAACTGGCGGAACTCCCAGGGCTTTGCATACTCCTTTCAGTCCTTCGCCTGCCATATCGGCAGCCTCCGGGAGAAGCAGGCCGGCTTTGGCACAGGCCTGGGCGTTGCAGCCCGTGGTCAGCACCAGCACATTGTTCCTGATCAGCTCCTTTACCATGTTGATGTGGCCGTAGTCATGAACGATCTTCGGATTGTTGCAGCCGACGACCGCTCCAATGCCCCTAACCGCTCCGCTCTTGATGGCACCGATCAATGGGTCGAGGGTTCCGCCCAGGGCTCCGACAATCGTCTCCACTGAGAAGCCCACCATGCACTTGGATTTTTCCTTGGGGATGTGGACCCTCGTAGAATTGCGGTTCTTGTAATTATCGACCGCTGCGGAGACTATCGACTTGGCTGTATCGAGAGCGGTCGCTTCATGAAACTCCATGTGCACCGCTCCCGGGAATTTAGCTTTAGGAGAGGTGGAGATGAACTTGGTGTGGAAGCAGCCAGCAAGCGCTCCAAGGGCTGGCATGATGCACTGCACATCTACAATCATGGCATCCACCGCGCCCGTGGCTACGGCCAGCTCCTGCTGGAGGAAGTTTCCTGCTACTGGGACGCCGTGGCGCATGAGAACCTCGTTTCCAGTGCAACAGATCCCTGCCACATTTATGCCCACTGCGCCCTGCTTTTTAGCCTGCTCCACAAGCTGCGGATCAGCGGCTGCGGCTACTATCATCTCGGAGAGAAGCGGCTCATGGCCATGCACAATGATATTGACCTGGTTGGGCTCAAGAACTCCCAGGTTTGCCTCGGAGAAGGTGGGCGCTGGCGTGCCGAAGAGGACATCCTGCAGCTCTGTCGCAATCATGGAGCCGCCCCATCCGTCGGATATGCTGGTGCGCAGACCATGCAGTATCAGGTTAACATAGTCGTTGTCAACACCCATGTGAGTGCGGTGCATGCACTCCACGATCTCCCGGTCGATGCCGCGCGGCTCGATGCCCAGCTTCTTCCACAGCTCCAGCCTTTTGGCCGGAGCCCGGCGGGTGAACTGAATTGGGCCGTCCTGTTTGCCGAACTCCGCTAGGATGGCGTCAGCAAGGGCGATCTGAGTGCTCACGCCGTACTCGGCCATGAGGCGCTCCATCTTGGCCTGATCCTTGATGCTGTAGGAAGGAGCTTCGCCCAAGGCCACCGCCCGGAAGGTATGGGCCACGTCGCGAGCATGATCGGAGTGGGCGGCTGCCCCTGCGGCTATGCTGCGCAGAAGATTTCTGGCAACAATTATATCTGCCGTCGCACCGCAGACCCCTTTAGCGGCACCTTCTCCGAAGGGATCTATGCGGCATGGTCCCATGTTGCAGTTTCTGCAGCACAGTCCAAGCTCGCCAAAACCGCATTGTGGCTGCTGTTTTTCAAGTCGATCCCAGGCAGTTTCCAGGCCGGCCCTCTGGCAGACGTCGAGCATCTCCCGGCTGGCTGGATCTATAGATCTATCACGAACATCCTTGGCCATATCAGCACCTTTCTGATTTATTCAAAGCACTAATGAGGTGCGAATCGGATTATAACTATTTAATGCTAATCTTTATAATTTTAAATTATCTAAGGGTGTTTT
>DAONES010000054.1:2832-12563 GCA_035403205.1 Methanothrix sp.
AGCCTCTCCAATGTGAATGCCACGAATTGCAGAGTCTACTACGCAGGAATTCTCACCAGCACCAAAAAAATGGCAGTTGACAGGGATCTGGACTTTCTGGCCATCGCCTCCGGCCCCGAGCCTCAGAGGACCCGGCTGGAGGAGATAATCCTGAAGCAGGTCCAGAAGCTTCCGGGCGAGAAGGTGGTCCTCCTGGGAAGCCCGCAAAGGGAATATCACGAGAGGCTGGACGGGCATACTACAGTCCACTCCTACGTCTCCACTGAAGAGAAGACGCTTCTTATGAACCGGGCCAGGTTTATCATCGCCAGATCAGGGTATACCACAATGATGGAGCTGGCGGAGCTACAGACCAGGCATGGGCTCTTCACGCCCACCCCAGGTCAGACTGAGCAGGAGTATCTCTCTTCTTACTATGCCAGACAGGGGTGGTTCTTATCCCGCAGCCAGTATAAGCTGAGTCTGTCTGAGGATGTGGCTCTAGCCATGCCTTATCATGGATTTCCGGAGATGGCAAAGACCGCCGAGAATGTAAAGAAACTTTATGAAAAGGTGCTCAAACAGCATTTGTGTTAGTGGCTTTATGGCCGCATTTCTAAGGGCAGCCAGATGGTTCCAAATGCGGCCTAATGGTTCCTAAGGGTTCCTTTTGGATTTTAAGCGAACGGATTGCCTTTAATTTGCGAGCAGTTCCCCCATGCGATTTATCGTTCGTTCTGTCGATTCATCGTTCGTTCTGTCATAATTTGATATATCGTTCAAAAGCAGCTGTTGTCGGGATATGCTGCGGTCAAACGCAGGCATATCTTTGGAGAGTGGTGGAAAATGCAAATTAAAGCAAAGCTGATTATTGCAATGGCCGCCATGTGCCTTCTCACGACGACTGCCTTATCGCAGGGCGGTCCGAGAGACGGCCCTAACGGCGGTCCGGAAAGAGAGATGTGGCAGGGTGAAGGAGATGGAATGATGCTTGGCCCAAATGATGCGCCTTCTGGTCAGAACGGCGAGACTGAGCACGGCCAGCCGCCTGTTCCTCCTAGATTCAAAGGCTGCAATACCGATCCTCAGAATCTGCCGCCCAATATGCCCATCAAGCCTCCCTCTGATAAGCCAGATGGGTCAGAGAATAAATTAAGTCCAAATGATGCGCCTCATGGCGAACCGGCACCTTGGACATACAATAAACCGGGCGACGGACAGCATGGGGGCCCATCCTTCGGATTCGCAGGACATGACGGGCATATGCCGCCCCGCTCGATAATGGAGCAGGATCGCCTGCAAGTCCCTCCCAAGAAGTCCATGATGGAAGAGAAGCATCATAGGGCACACAAAGGCCCGCTAAAGCCTTTGAACCCTGAGGATCTCCCTGGGCTGCCGCAATTGAAATCTATGATGGATCGTCCGTAAAACTCAAAGTGGGTGATAAAAATCGGCATAGGTGATTCGATATGAATTTGTCTCGTCTGCTCTTGGCATTCCTTTTAATGAGCAGCGGCCTATTGCAGGCTTCATCGGCTCAGGGCGAGGTTACCCTGAGCATCTACGTTCATGAGGGAAATCTCAACGGCAGCATGCTGTCCGATGTGCAGATCACAGGTCAGGATGCAGAGGGCAACTCGCTGTCCTCTGCAACCGATGAGAAGGGCATCGCTGTAATTGAGGGCATACCCGGAACCTGGAAGCTAAATTTCCAGAAATCAGGCTGCCAGCCGCTCGAGCTGTCCTATGATGCTCTGCAGACTGAGGAAGTTGCCGCCTACCTGGAAAAAACAGCATCCTCGCAGCAGGTAACTATGACTGTCTACGTTTACGAGGGAAGCCTGAATGGAACGGCTCTTTCCGGGGTAGAGATCACTGGATGGGATGCCGCGGGCGGCGAAATAAGCGCCACCACGGATTCAGACGGTGCTGCACAGATCAGCGGAACTACAGGATCATGGGAGTTGAGCCTGAAAAAAGATGGCTACAAGCCGGTAATCAATCTGAGCTTCGATGCAACCGAATCAGAGGAGGTGGGAGCCTACCTGAAAAAGGCAGAATGAAGCGCTATCAACGGAATGGGACAGATTGACTGTCCGATTCCCTCCTTTTTTTCCTCCTGGCAATGGCAGAGCATGAGCTTGCCAGATCTTCTACCAGTATCCTCGCAGGCTATTCTGCAAGATTGAGACGTCTCTTTGCACGTCTTCTGAAAAGAGCGATACCGGTAGCATCAGGACCATGCTAGAGATGTATGCCTGCTTTCGTCCCATGAGCTGCAATGTGGATAGCGATGGTAGGTCTTCCTGAAATCTCACCGTCAGCTCCCGGGAAGCTTTCAGTACCGCGGATAGAATCTCCTTTGTCTGCGTGCAGGAGCCAATCAATCGGTCGGCGTCCGTATCCTGGTAGATCGACCGCCCCAGCTCTTGGAAGGATTCGATGAACAGGCTGAAGGCGGAATCATCGGCATCGCACCGACCGTTCACCGCTGAATAACCGCATCCTTTGCAGCTCCTATCGTTACCGTACTGGATGCAAAAGGGGCAGGTCGCCGGTCGGGTAGGCAGGTGGCCGAGCAGCGTGAGGCTCAGAGCGCGGGCGAACTGGTGTAGTTTTTCCGGCTCGATGGTCTCCAGGCGGCGGGAGAAGAGATCTGCCCAGCGCAGGTACTCCCGGCAGTTGATATCCATAGCCGCCTTGGCCGCCTGCAGGGATGTAAGGTCAATGTCACTTGCTGCCGTCTCAAGCTCTTTGGCGCGATTGGTCATACTATCGGGCCCTATTCGGCTATCTGCAATTCCGCTCTAAAATCTCTATCAGCTCTTTGTGAGTGTAGCGGTCCATGAGATGCAGGATCCTATCTGTCTCCTCATAAAACTGCCTTGTTTTTAGCATGATGGCGCTCATTTCTTCGGCGGCATCTCTGTGGCCTTCCAGATTTTTCTCAACCTGGATGAGCGCCTGCAATACCGAATGAACCTCCGCCTTTGCTCTGGATTGGATCGCTTGCCTCATAGCCTCCGTATCAGTCTCCAGAGCATAGCGATGCTGCTTATCGCGGCGCGTTTTACCAACCGGACACACAACCCGTCGCGCCAATCCAACGTTTTCCAGATAGCTCATGTTTGAGCGCACCGTAGTTTTGCTGTAGCCTGTCCTCTCGGCCAGGGTATCGAGCGATAAAGGTTCGTTTTCCAGGAAAAGCGCGCCCCTGATTATCCCCATCGCATCGCTGCGCCCATTTTTCCGGGCGGATTTGATGCAGGCATCGATAATGGGCTTCTTTAGCGCTTGCTTTTCTTCCTCGTTCACGGAATTCAGTCCGATCACAATATTTAAGTATTTTGCGATTATTCGGTTCGTTCGACAAAATCCGAATAGAAGGTTTTATTGATATGATCTGCCTGGAACGACTCGGGGTGTGGATCACAAGAAATCCTGCAGCAATAATCGCTGTGGCGGCAATTTTGACTCTGGTATCCTTGCACTTCGCTCAATCGATTGTAAGTCAGGGCATGAATACAGAGAGCATGGTCGGAAAAGAATCATCGCTTTATCAGATTTACGATCACCTCTACAAGGAGAATTTCGGCACCGAATCCATAGCAGTACTGATCGAGAGCGATCATGTGACGGGCACCAAAGCTCTGGAGGCCCAGCTTCGCTTCTCAGATTTGGTCAAGGACATTCCGAGAGTGGTATCGGTGAGCAGCATTGCCGATACCATTGCCGATGCCGAGGAAAAGGACAGCGGCGTCCGACAGATTCCATCTCAGGAGAAGGTCGATGAGATTCTGGCCAATGCCGGTCCTCTGGTTATGGCAATTCTTCCAGACGAGAGCCACACAATGATGTCGATCGTGGACCCGGTCTACATCAACGACAATCAGAGGACAGAGATCTTGAGGGAGGTAAAGGAAGCCGTCAATCTGGCGGCCTTTCCTCCGGACTGTGTCATAACCGTTACAGGCACACCTGCCCTCATGAAATCCATCACGGATCAGATGAACGCCAGCCAGGGAAATATCATGCTTCTGGCGGCGGTTCTCATGGTAGTCGCCCTGCTGCTGGTCTTCCGGCATGTCAAGTGGCCGCTTCTGCCCATACCCATCGTCTTTCTGGGAATAATCTGGACCTTTGGAGCGATGGGGCTGTTTCATATTCCCATGACCATGGTCTCATTTTCGGCCTTTCCCCTGCTCATCGGTATCGGCATCGATTATGCCATTCAGTTTCACAACCGCATAGATGAGGAGTTTTCCAAAGGGCGGTCTCCGGTGAGAGCGGCCATAAATACAGTGAACCATGTGGCATTTCCGGTAATGGTTGCATTGATTGTGACCGTTGCTGGATTTGTGGCTCTGCTCAACTCTTCCGTCCCCATGATACGCGATTTCGGAAAGCTGTGCATCATTGGGCTTTTCATGTGCTATCTGTCCTCCCTGTTTGTGGGAGTGACCGTCCTGTGGCTTGGCGAGAAGAGGACGGGAGCCCGGAGAAAAAAAGCAATAAGTCAGATGGAGGGCGGGTCGGATGGCGGATCTGCTATTGGCTCGTGCGTCGAAAAGACGGCAGGCTTTTGCATTGAGAAGTGGAGGGCCGTCCTGGCCGTCGCACTGATATTTGCCCTCGCTGGAAACTATCTGGACAGCCTGGTGCCGGTGGAGACGGACACGAAGAACTATATCCCCCAGGACCTTCCGCCGCTGGTTGATTTCAAGCACATGAGCAATATTTACGGCGGCACGGATTCCATTCAGTTCATAGTACAGGGAGACGATCTCACCAATCCGAACAACCTGCAATGGATGGACGATTTCAGCAACTATCTTCAAAAGTCCCGAGATCAGGTTTACGGAGCAACCAGCATCGTCACCTATATAAAACAGGCCACAGGGGGAACAATTCCCAATAACCGGACAGAGATCCGAGAGATAATCAACTCTCTACCCAATAACGTGTTAGATAAATACCTCAGCGGCCATAATGCGGCCATGATCGATGTGAATCTCGGCCAGACGGCATCCAATCTGGGGCTTGAGAACTTCGATCGGCTCACCAGGGAGTTTGAGAGGGATCTGGCCTGGATGACTCCGCCGCCCGGAATATCTGTCAAGATGACCGGCGACACCGTGGTGAGGACGACGACCATTAGCGCTCTCACCACAGGAAGAGTGGAGATGTCGCTCCTGGGTCTGGTCTTGATATTCATACTGCTGCTGGTAATATATAGAGATCTCATCAAAGCCCTCCTTCCCGTGCTGCCTATGCTGGTGGTTATCGGCTGGATGGGCGGAGTCATGTACCTGGGTGGCATGAAGTACACGCCTCTGACTGCGACTCTAGGAGCCCTCGTCCTCGGCGTGGGATCGGAGTATGCGATTCTCATGATGGAGCGCTTCTATGAGGAGTTGCATAACGTAGGAGATCCCTACGAGGCGCTGAAGATCACTGCCAACCGCATAGGTTCCGCTCTAGTGGCATCTGGGCTCACAGTCACCTTCGGATTTGCGGCGCTGATCACATCGCCCTTCAACATCACCAACAACTTCGGACTGGTTACCGTAATGGCCATCATCTTCGCGCTCTCCACCACCTTCACGGTCTTCGTTGTTCTGATGATCCGCATGGAGATCAAACGCGAAATGCTGGAGAACGCGAAACGCGAACTTAAAACCGCATTAGCATTAATCAACAACAAATCAGGGAGAAAAATCGATGGATATTAAGTCTGCCATAACCATGGCTATCTTGTTAGCGCTTCTGGCTACGTGCCAGGCCCAGAACACCTACATACCTTATGAGCTGGGTGGAGACAATTACTATACGATGTACGGCGGTCCGGATCTATCCGCCAGCATTTCCGGCACGAATGAGTTCGATCGGGGTGACACCGTTACGCTATATCTGGATCTGAGCAACTACGGAAGGATCATCGGCTTCAAAGAGGATCAGACGCCTCAGAACCCCAAGGAGTTCGCTCTCGCCGCAGCCGAGCAGCAGGAGGAGTACAAGAAGCCCACCGCCCTGGGAATCGCCGCCAGCCTCAGCTCTGACAATGCCCAGATCGATGTAAAGTCCGGGGATCAGATTGTCCAGTCCCTCAAGTCGGGAGACAAGACCCAATCGCCCCTGAAGTTCACCCTGAAGATCGGCGAGCATGCTCCTGCTGGAGACTATCCGCTCAAGCTGAATGTATCCTACGATTACCAGGATAATGTCCGGGTCTACGCATCGGCCCTCGTCACCAGCGGCAGCTCTCCGACTCTCGCAAACTTCCGGGAGTCATACATTTACCAGAAAGCCAACCAGACTCTGCCCATCACGGTAGTCGTCAAGAGGCAGGCAGACTTTGAGATTCTGGACTGTTCCGGAAAGCTCACTGCCGGAGACAAGAAGTCGCCGATCTCCGCCACCTACAGGAACATAGGAGAGGACCCGATCAAGGATGCTGTTGCAAGGCTGTCTATATTCAAGCCATTCTCGTCCACAGACGATCAGGCATTCATCGGGACGCTGGATCCCGGAGAGGAGAAGACCGTGGTCTTCAGAATGGACGTGGACTCAGATGCCACGCCCAAGGAATACGGAATCAGCAGCGAGATTAAGTACACTGATGTCAATGGAGATAGCATCGTCTCTGAGAGCATGAAGATCCCAGTCATGGTCAAGGCCGCCTCAGCGTCGCTGCTTCTGCCCGCGGCAATAGTCCTCATCATCATATTAGCCGCCGGTGGATACATGTACAGGAAGAAACAGAAGAAGGCCCGCTAATTATTCCCCGGCCTTCTCCTTTAGCGGGGTAATTCTGAAAGGAGTTCTAATGAACGAAAAAGTCGTACTGTCAAGCTGGAACGAACGCTTCTGGGCCTGGCTGATCGATGTCCTTCTCATGAGCATCATCTGGTACCGGGTTATGTTCGTCATAAAAATGGAGGCCCTGAGCATTGCCGGAGCCCTTCTGCTGGCAGGGGCGCTATTCATTTACTGGACGGCACTGGAGGGCTACAGAGGCCAGTCGCTGGGCAAGATGATCCTGAACATAGTAGTAACGGGCTCACTGGGAGAGGATATTTGCTTTAAAGATGCAGCAGTCGAGGCATTTGGAAAGGCATTTCTGCTTCCGATAGACTGCCTTATCGGCTGGTTTGCGTTTTCCCGGCAGAGACAGCGTTTATTCAATAAGATATCCGATACCGTTGTCATCAAGCGACCGGAGCATTATCGGTGAACTGCCGCGTCTGAATTGCGCGGCTTTCCACTTGATCGCCATAACTTGTATCTCCGATAGAACTCCCTCAGTTATGCCGGCCGGCTGCCCTGGATGGTCCCGGACCATGCCTGCCCACGAGCATCAAACGCGGCGAAGCCGCCGGAGAGGAAATCCGTTCTCATGGTCAGAGTACATCGGTAGAGCACCAGCTTCTCGGCATCGATCAGATCCAGATAGAGAACATCCTTCACTGCCTGGCCGCTCGCGGAAACGGAGCTGGCCATGCCGGCAGAACCGGCTAGATACATGTAGCCTCGGCCAAACACTGCATCCCGGTTCTGGACGAGCAGGAGCTGGACCTCGCCCGGAGAGCCACCCTGTAGCAGCAGATGCCAGTTGCCACTCAGGTCCTGCGCAGACGGAACGAAGGGGCCCAGATATGTTCGCCCGCTGATTTTATTCAGATATTCTATGCTGTGCTCCGGATCGAGAGGCTGCATCAAGGCATCGATGCCCAGCGGGTCGGCGTTGGTGTCGGTGTGGACCTGTGCGCTGAGGCTGCCTGTGCTTCTCTTTTCTCCGGGCAGGGTGAATATATCGCTTGCCAGTGGATCGTACTGGGCCTGGCAAGGCGAGATCATCGCCAGAAAAACCACCGCCCAGATGGCCAGAATATTTTCAGACATTTTCTAAATCCCCGAATTCTTCCCAATATATTTGACAATCACATCAATATAAAAATCCGCTCATCAAATAAAAAAGAAAATCAAAGCTTCTCACTCAGGACATTGTACATAACCGTTATGGCCGCTGCCACCGGCCCGCCAATCTCAACCACTGTCTGTCCCTGCACCATGGCCTCTATCACCGAAGAATGGAACGGCAGCCTTCCAGCCACCAGAACCTCCCGCTCCCGGCAGAGAAACTCGATGCGCCTGGACCCGGCCAAATGAAGATCGTATTTGTTGATGCAAACCGTCGTATCGATTCCAAAGTGGCCGGTCACATCCAGTATTCTCTTCAGATCATGCTCACCGGTGATGGTGGGCTCGGTCACCACCAGGGCCAGGTCCACCCCGGTAAGTGAGGCGATCACCGGACAGCCGATCCCTGGAGAGCCATCTATCAAAACCAGGTCCAGATTGCGGGCTGCGGCCACCTCTCGTGCCATTTCCCGAACCATCGCCACCAGCTTTCCTGATGCCTCCTCGCCAGGATAAAGCTGGGCATGAACCATGGGCCCGAATCTGCTGTCGGAAATAAAAGCATGGCCTCCGAGAGACTCTCTCAACTGCACAGCTTCCACCGGGCAGACCAGCTTGCAGACCCCGCAGCCTTCGCAGCGGTCTAAGTCGACCTGATAGTCATCGATTGCCGAAAACCGGCAGGCTTCCTGGCAAGATCCGCACTGAGTGCACCTATCGGCATCGATGAAAGCCTTCTTGATTCCATAGAACGGCTTTTTCGCCGCGACTTTAGGACTGAGGAGAAGATGCAGATCGGGTGCATCCACATCGCAATCGGCAAAGACCGCCCTGCCGCAGGCTAAAGCAGCAAGGGATGCCACTATGGTTGTCTTTCCGGTGCCGCCTTTGCCGCTCACCACAGCCATCTGCTTCATGCCGCCATCTCCTCTATCCTCTCCATCAGGCGGGCAAATCTTTCCTGCCATTCCGGCATCTTCAGAGCAAATATCTCCCCACGGGAATAGATCTCGGCGATCTTCCGATCGAGGGGAATTTCCATGAGCATGGGTATGTCTCTTTTTTCCAGATAACCGTAGACCTTTCTGTCACCAATGCCGCTCTTGTTGACAAGCACACCGCTGGGAATTTTCATCTTCTCCAGCACCTTCAGGGCGATGTCCAGATCATAGAGGCCAAAGGGAGTGGGCTCGGTGACCAGCAGACAGAAATCCGTATCACGAACGGACTCAACCATGGTGCAGGAGGTGCCGGGGGGACAGTCCACGATTGTCTCTTTGCCCTCGAGGCTATCGCTTTCGGCCTCGCCTTTGGCCCAGTCATTTCCCGCCGCCTTGTCCTTCACCGCCTTGATGAGCGGCGTAGCCCGTGCCTCACCCACGGCCAGCTCCCCCCAGACAATCTGCACCCTACCGGTAGCGCTGCCTGATGCGGCCCGAAAGATCTCGCCAATAGACCTTGTGCTCTCGCTCACTGCCTTCTCAGGGCAGATGATATTGCAGCCTGCACAGCCATGACACAACTCTGGAAACAGCAGAACCGTCTGAGGAAGAACGGCGATGGCTTGATAGGCGCAGAAATCGGCGCATTTGCCGCAATGGCTGCACCTCGCTTCATCGAATACTGGAACGGATACCAGGCATTGCTGCTCAGAGAGAAGAGACCTGTCCGGGAAAAATAGGTAGGAGTTGGGCTCCTCAACATCGCAGTCGGCGATTGTGACCCTCTTGCCGGTGCTGACGGCACGGGAAGCTGCCAGGGAGGTGGCAACCAGGGTCTTGCCTGTGCCTCCCTTGCCGCTGGCTACGGATATCTTCAATTGACTACCTCAT
>DAONES010000055.1:0-12455 GCA_035403205.1 Methanothrix sp.
GCGGACCGCATCTCAAATACCTCTGCGCCCTGCAGAGATGGGATAAGCATTTTGCAGGATTCGGCCACGATATTCATGGCGTGGAGATCGAGAATGGCAAATATTATATTCATTGCCTGAAAAAAACTTAATACGGATATTTTTTGGTTTGCCGGCTGGAACGGCTAACAATAAGTTTTATTTTTTGATCGACATGATTATTCTGAAATAATACTGAATTAAATTTTGCTTCAAGGAAAATATGCTTTGCGGGCCTTCTCGCAAATTGGAGCCGAGATTGGGATTATAGGGGCTGTCGTGGCATCGTGGCCGAGCACATGCCACATGCATGCAGGTCATGCGGGCGCCACAGGGGCGCGCGGGGAGGCAGGATGTCGGCGCAGGATGGGCTTGCAGCATCATGAAACGGCAAGGATATACAGGGCTTATTGACTCTCACCTTAATCTGCCAAAAGCCACTCGTCACGAGAGATCCCGCCTTCCCGAAGAATCTCGGATATAAGATTCGCACCGATCTCTAGCTTGTCGCAGTTTGGTATGCGCACAAAATTATCTCCACGAACCATTTAATCGTGGTCTGAAACTGCAAAAGGTCCTTCAAATCCTATGTTTTTCAGCCGTTTGATAAGCTTGGTCCTTGAAACCGGCACAAGTCTACTCAATAGCGCTCACCGGTTCAATTGATGCAGTTATTAAATGGCCACTAATTTGCGGGATGGACCTTCCCATACCAAGCCTGAGCGCTTTCCAGCCTTCAATAAATGACACGAGCTCTTTTCGCGCGCCTTCAATCGTCTTGCCCATTGCCCAGGCACCCTGCAGCTCGGGAACCTAGAGATTAACCTTAAATAGTGATATAATCCTCTAGCAAATTCGTGGTAGAAGGTCATGCCTGGTTTATTAGATTTGATTTTTGATATTATTGGGCCTATTGCATGGCTTATTATAATCTATGGAGTAATTTCTGGATTCTTGAATGATGTAACTCTCCGAAGATTAACAAAAGCCTCATTTAATATAAATAATTTATCAATAATAGATCTTCTTCTCGCATATTTTATTGGAATGATCTCATTTTTATTTATATATTATTATTGTTACAATCCGCAGAGCTATATTTCATGCATAGGTTCGCCATCATCTGTTGCTATTTTCGGGTTATTATTGTTGTTTTGTGGTAGGATAATTACAAAGAGACAGGGTGTATTTTTTGGAAAAATGCATTATTCAATGATATTTGTTTCAAGTGCCATATTGCTTATTCTTGATACGATAATAAAATGCAAACTCACTCTAAGTGACTTTGGAAGCAATTTTGGTATTGCCACAATGGAGAAAATATTTAATCAATCATATAACGTATCCACAAATTATCTCGAATTATTATATAGTTCAAGAAATTCTTGGCAGGATTCGCTTTTTTTTATATCTTTTGCAGGGTCTCTTGTTTTGGCGATCATAGGAGAGGCATATCTTGCTTCGTCTGGTCCAAGTCCAAAGTCTCTATTAGCGGTTGCAGAGAAGTTTCCTTCCGATTTTACAGTTATTACGGGAGTATATAATGGCCACGATAATATTCAGAAACTATTGAAGGATAATTTCGAAAAAGATGTAATTGTTAAGATTAAATGCGTTACTAAGTCGTTAGTCTTTGTGGAACTCATTGGAGACCATTTAATTAGTCAATCTATAACATATCCAAATACCCAATTTGATTATCGAATCTTGAAATCACCCAAGGATAGGGCTTTGGATGATCGAATGAGGGCTCTATTGGACCTTCCATTTTCATTGACTAATTCATTAAAAAATCGAAAAACATTGTATAATGAATTCGAACATGAATATAATGTGAGAGAGGCATACCTAAACGAATTGATTCAACGTTACAATGTCCGAGTAAATGATTACTATTTTGGTGAAACCATGTTCCTGATTATGGAAAATAGTCTTGGAGTCCAAAAATTATTGTTCTTGATAAAAGATAGGGGGAACATGAATAATCGTGTAGGTCTGTATACTGAATCACAATATATTATTGATATGTTCTCAATGCTTTTTGAAAATGCATGGCTTCTTTTAGAATGAAGCCTGCAAATGCGGCATTCTTTTATGCTGCCTTCTGCTTTAAATTTCTTGATCCCTTTGCTCTTTCCCACAATGGCTTTACTAATATTTGATCTATGAGAAAAACGACGAACCATGCAATGTCCCATTTTGCCACATATGGTATAGAGTCAATATGCATTAAATATATTACAAAACCTATAGTGGTCCCTATAAAGATCATTGCCCATGCAAATGTCGATAGACATGTCAACCTCAATTTCTTTACTAGGTTTTTGCTTTGCATGATACATCACTTGTTAGTTCTGATCCTATTTTAAGTTATCTCAATAGCTATTTCAATCTACCCCTCCGCCTCTCCCATCAGCCTGTCCACCAGCCACTCCGGTTCGAACTTCACCAGGTCTGGATAGGTCTGGCCTATGCCCAGGAAGAGCACGGGCTTTCCGGTGATGTAGGCTATTGAGATTGCGGAACCGCCCTTGGCGTCGGCATCCGTCTTGGTGAGAATGGACCCGTCAATTGGCACCGACTCATTAAAGAGGCGCGCCCGCTCTACAGCGTCGTTTCCGGCAATTGCTTCATCCACAAAGATGAGCAGATCCGGTTTGGTCACGCGGACGATCTTCTTCATCTGATCCATGAGATTGATGTTGGTATGCAGCCTTCCTGCGGTATCGGCCAGCACTACATCTTTATTATGCGCCTTGGCATACTCCACGGCATCAAAGATCACTGCAGCCGGGTCGCCGCCGGTCTTGTGCTTGACAACCTTCAGGCCCAGGCTACTGCCATGCACCTCAAGCTGCTCAATGGCTCCCGCCCGGAAGGTGTCTCCCGCCGCCAGGACCACAGAGTAGCTCTGGTTCATCAGATACCTGGCCACCTTGGCTATGCTGGTCGTCTTTCCGGTGCCGTTCACTCCGACGAAGAGAATCTTGACCGGCTTATTTCTGCTCTTGATGTACTCGTCAAAATCCAGATGGTTCTTGGAGAGAAGAGTTATGAGCGCATTTCGCAGCGACTGTTCGGCAAGAGCACCCGTGTCTGCGCCGATCTTTTTCTTCTTTCCAACGAGGTCGCTCTTGACCTCTCTTACGATCTCTTCGGCTACCGGCAGGGCTACGTCGCTCTCCATGAGGGCCATCTCCAGCGCCCACATGGGCTCTTCCAGATCCTTCTCCTCAAGGATTACTTCCTGCTCGAATATCAGGCTCTTGGCCTTCTCCAGGAAGGAGAAACGACTCTTGGGCTTGCTCTCGCCTGCAGCCTTTTCCGGCTGAGCGGGGGCTGCTTTTGCAGCCGGCTTTCCGGCGAAAACGGAACCGGATGCAGAGGACCTCTCCGAAGCCGCTTGCGAGGAACTTTTGCCTGCCTCAGGAAGCGCTCTGGCCTGGCTCTCTATCGCTTGATCGCCTTCGCCAGCCTTGTCGTTATCCTTCCTTCCGGCCAGCTTCTCAGCCTGTGAGACCTTCTCGGCAATTTTGGAGGACAGAGCCTCCTTGAAGCCGGAGAGCTTTTCCTTAAAGCGACTAAACAATCCCTTCGCTCTCCGTGCCATGCTGATGCTGATGGGCGCTATCTTCAAACTGCTGCATTATCGCCTGGATCTTCTGCATCTCTTTATCGATCTTGGCAAGAACTTCGCTCAGCTTCCTGGACCCTTCCAGGACCTCTGCTCTCCTTGCCAACAGAGTTTCCTTGGCCTCGGCAGCAGTCTTTTCAATGCTAACGCCTGCGCCCACATTCAAGACTACCTTCTCCTTAGAGGCGAGACTGCCATAGACGAAAGATCCCGATCCGATGGGAACGAGAATCTCCTGCCCTTCTTTTGCCGTGTCCAGGGCTTCTACTGCGTTCAGTGCCCTCTCCAGGCCCGCGGCGGTCATCTGCGTCAGGTTAAGCTGCTGCATGATGCCGTCTGCCTGAGCCTGGTACTGCTCATATGCGGCCAGGAGTCTTCGGACTTCCTCCTCGCCTCCAGGAGCGCTACTCAACAGCCGACACCTCGTCGATCTTGATGAGGTCTCTCTTCAGGCCGTGTTCGCTTCCCATGAGGGAGTAGACTTTGTTTACGGCATTCTTCTCATTCTCGCTCTCTACAGCCTTGCTGAAGGGCAGCCAGGTCTTGCCGACAAGTCCTCCCTTGTACCTTCCTTTGATCTCAAATTTGCTCACAATTCCACCCCTACTCTATTCAGCTATTACTATTACTATTACTGAAATAATTGCCGAAATATCATGGATCATTAGGCAATGACTAAAGCAGGAAACCCAATGCGTCCTCGATGCGCCCCAGCTCCGGGCCGGATGTTCCAAATCCCGCAAAGTAGCCGTGGCTGTTGGCCAGCACACCGGACCCCACCAGCGGAGAGCCGAGGTTCACTGTGCCCACATCCACTGGCAGCCCGAAGAGCTTCTCCAGGACAGCGATCTCTTCCTCTGAGGCGCGCGGGTGCACAAGAATTCCCTTGTTGGTAGCTACAGCGGCCATTCCAACGGTCTTGAGCCCGCCGATGGTGCCCTTTTCCACCTTCACACCCAGGGTCTGCTCGATCGTATCGCAGGCCCTGCCGGACAGCTCCGGATGAACCAGGGCGGCGCTATCGTTGACCAGCATCACATTGCCCGCAGCATTGATCCTGGCAGGCAGCTTTGCCACCCGGCCATACTCGCGAAGGATCTCCAGCTCCTCGCTGCCGGCATGATGTGTTACCACGAATCCGTTGCTGTTGGCCGCGACCAGGGACCCCAGAATCGAGCCGATCCCGGACAGCACCTGCACCGCCGGCACCTTCAGCCCGGATTCGAGAACCTGCCTATCGTCGTCGTTTACCTCCTTCGGCACGAGCAAAACCTTGTCCGTGCACCTGGCAAACACTCCGATGAGGCTGCTTCCTGCTATCTTTATTCGCTTATCTGTCACCGGCAAACTCCGCCTCAACTCCGCCGTCTTCGAACTTGACTGCGCGTACCCTGACGCGCCGGGGAGGCTTCATATCGCCTCTGGCCCAGATTACCTCGCTCAGGCCGGGGTCGATCTTGATATCGTTCTTTGCCACTTTCATATGCCGGGCAAGGTAGCTCTTAACCTCGGTAATGGCCCGGTTGGACCTTCGATAAATGGGAGCGCTCTTGACTATACCCAGGGGTATAGTGTAAACTCTTTCTGTGTCCGCCATGTCTATCTCTCTAAGCTGCTTCTTCTCCAATGTCGTCTCTTGGGATGAGTAACTACCTGCCTCATGGTCTTTACAATAACCCAGGAGGGCACCCTACGATTCTGATTGAACGCCTTGGCAAGCCTGATCTTCTTGCCCTTCATTTTCTTGGACATATTTCTTCCTCCGAATGACTCTGGTGTGCGTATGATTGGAGGGGAATATCTCATCGACCTTCGCCTGGCCGCATCTCTCTTTCAGCGCATATCTCAGGCCTACCTCGAAATCTGAGGCAGGATACCTCTCGGATCGCTCCTCCTCGAAGTCCAAATAGCGCGAGACCATGGCCCGGATGGCCTTTTGACCCAGGCCAGCCAGAGGTCTTAAGTATTGCACATGCAACCGGTCTTCCAGGCTTCGGATGTCGCTGAAACCCATCTTTGGTGCGCGATCGTCCCGCCTCGTCCCGTCCGCCACAAATTCGCACTCTTTTGCTATTGTCTCTACTGCAATAGGATGAACATAATTGAGAGCATCATTGGGATAGCCCGTAGCAAGCAGTATCTCCAGGGCCTGCTCCAGGACGCTATCTTCAAAGACCACCCTCCTATGGGGGTAGTCAAGCTCTCGCGCTGCATCAGCCGCTCTAATCCAGGTTTCATCATGGCCGAAGCTGAAGGTGACAAGCTCTATCTCATCAAAGAACGGTTCGAGAAGAAGAGCCGCCAGGCTGCTATCTTTTCCGCCGGAAAACAAGACTGCAACCTTCATGAACTGCCTTGCAGCATTCTGCCGCTTTATCTCCTGGTTATGGTGATGTCTCGCTTCTTGGGCAGTGCCTGCTTGAGGATCGCCTTGAGCTGCTCGTCGGTGATCGCGCCCCTCAGCCTGCCGCTTTGAGCAAGCATGATGAGCTGACCTTCAATCTGAGCGACGAACTCAGGCTTGGTCATGCGTATTGCATTGAGCCGTTCCCTTGCCTCGGGAGTCAGGATGGTCCTCATCAGAGATGCCTTCTTGGCTTCCATCTCCTGCTGGATCTGCTCCTGTTGAGCGGCAGCCATCTGGGAGTCCATCTGCTGCTTTTGGATCTGATCCATCCTCTTTCGTCTTAGTTCTGCAAGCTCATCATCAGCCATACTTATTCAGTCCTCTCTAGGTTTTTATGCAGACTCAGCCTTGGGCTCTGCCGCAAGTGCAGTTGAGCCTTGGGTCTGGCTTTTAATTTTCTGGGCTACGCTATCAAGGTATGCCTGACCTTCAGGGGTCATCTGGCGGCCTTTCTTTATCTTCTTCACGTAGCCAGCCTTTTCCAGCTGCTGTAGTGACTCTCTTGCCACCGAGCCGCTGCCTTTGCAGAAGAATCCAGTAGCCACGCCCTTGCGGTGCTTTCCGCCGTAGAAGCTTCTAAGGCGGGAGACGCCCACCGGGCCGTCAATGTATATTCTGCGCAGTACTGATGCGCACCGCACAAACCACCAATCCGGGTTTGTGGGGGGCATCTCTCTATTTACCCCAGTCTTGGCAAACTCAGCCCATGCCGGTGGCTGAACCTTGCCCGCCGCCTTCAGCTCCTGGGCTACGGCAGCTATCAAGTCATGGGGAGGTACGTCGTAAACAGTTGTCAAATCCTTCAATCCTCCAAATGATAAGGAACAAACCAGAACCCTTACGCAGAAACAAGTATAAATGCTTTTTCAGAGCTATTTGGCCGGGGGCGGAGATTACAGCAGGACGGGCCGAGTGAAGTTGCTTGATCCCACAGCTGCAAAGTCATCAAAGATATAGCATTTGGCATGTGAGAACCGCTCCGGATTCTGGCGCAGCTGTATCTTTTCTTGCTGAGGAATTGCACTAAATCGCAAACAGGTGAAACATAGCCATCATTGATGGAAAGCCCCTAGTTCTTCAGGGAAAGAGCCTTCTGCCTCGACTTCGCACTGCACCCCGGCATCCTTGTGGACAACTGCTCATTTCCAATCAGGAGGCGTAGACCAGAGGCTTCTTTGAAGTAGCCGGTAGCGATGGAGAACTGACCATGGTTATCTTGCAGGGCCTTTTCAGGAATTCGGCCACTATGCCGATTCAATTTGCGTCCAATTTGCGCGTCATATTTCGCCAAATATGTCGCACGAACCAATTTGTGCGACATGGATGACGCACAAATTTAATCCTCCTCATTTTCAGTTATGTCCAGAAGATCGAGAAACAGATATGTTGGAGATCGACTGCCGCTTCCTTTTCTAATCATGCGCAAAATTCCATCTTGCTCCAGCTTCTGTATAATTCTTTGGGCGGTTCTGTCTGGGATTCCCGATTTTATAGAGAAGTCGCTGGAATTGATGATCGGGCTGGAGAACAGGACATCAATTGTCTGGATGGAATACTGAGAGCGTGTGATCTTCGTCACTCTCGTTTTCATGCCGTTGTACAGCTCCAGAATAGCTCTTGCTTTCTTGCTGTTTTCTTCTGATTGCAGTACAAGCGCCTCCAGGAAGAAAGAGATCCATCCATTCCAGTCGCCATCCTTTGATATCGCCAGTAGGCGCTCGTAGTAAACGTCCCGATTCCTTTCCAGGTAGGAGCTGATGTAGAACATAGGCTGGGAGAGTATCTTTTTGCGATACAGGATTATGGGCACGAGCATTCTGCCGATGCGACCGTTTCCATCCCGGAAGGGGTGGATCAGTTCAAACTGGGCCTTGAGAATGGCCAATTGAACGAGTGGGTCCTTTTCAGTCTCGTAGAGGTAGTCTTCCCAATTGGAAAGAGCATCCATTATTATTTCTGGGGAAGGCGGGATGAATGTTGCCTGGTCAATAGGAGTTCCGGGCGAGGCGATATAATTCTGGTTGCGTCGGATCTCTCCGGGGTCCTTGTAGCGGCCTCTGACACCTGCCAGCAGTATTCTATGAAGCTCCCGGATGGTATTGATGCCAAATGGACGGCCTGCCATCTTCTCGACAGCGGTTCCCATTGCCTTGCGGTAATTGATGATCTCATGAATGTCATGAATCTGCGGGCTATCGGGCTGAACCTGGTTCTTTTCCGGGTCTCCAACATCTGCCTCATACTGCAAGACCTCTTCCAGTGACGCCTGAGTCCCTTCAATCCGAGAGGATAAAACGGCCTCGCGAGTGGTCAGAGGAGAGAGCAGCACCTGAGGATTGACCATGCCGAGCAGGATGCCGTCGTATCTCGCCAGGGCTGCATTGGCCTTGCCGATGAGGCTCACATGCCTCTCCCAGTCAATGTTCTTTAATGGCAAGGTATCGGGAATATAGGGCTGTATCATGCTCCCTCCGCCTGAGGGGTATTCTCTGACACAGCAAAGTTCTCCTTCAGACTGTCGATCCAGTCCTTCAAGGCCTGCCTGGCCTGCTCAGGGTCCAAGAGATCTTTTTCCTGGTGGGCGATGAACTCATTTCTGAAGGAGTAGACCTTTTCCACCGAGTCGGGCAGAGACGTTTTTGCCTCCGCTGCAAACTTCATTTTCACGGCATTGAAGATACCTCCCGGCGGTGTTCTGGGGCTTTTTGCGTATTCAAGGCACCAGCGGAGGAGGCCCACAGGCATTACGCCATCGTTCTCGATTATAGTCCTCCGGAGGTTCTTGCCCTGTCGCTCGTGAAAGCTTCTGTCTCGGGGAGAGAGCATTGAAAGGTCCGGCTCAAAGAACCTTTCCCGTCTCGCTGCCTCCTGGGGAACGGACTCCTTCAATGCAGAGATGATGACTGTCCTGGCGGCATCGTCAATTGGGCCAAGAAGGGGAGTGAAGACTGCGGCAAAGGAGACATCGCTTTTGCTCTCCAGGAACTTGAAGAGGGCTATGGACTCCTGTATGCCTTTTTTGCATTTGGGAGAAAGAGCATTCAGGTCGCTCTCGGAGATGAATTCGTCGGTGGTGAGCTTCTCCAGGTTGCCTTTCTCCAAACTCAGGGGCGCCTCGACATTCTCGCCCATCAGGCTGTTTTTGGCAGGCTCAGTGGCTGAGATGAGGCTTTTCAGGCTTATGTTATCGATTTTTTCAAAGATCTCCTGGGGAACGTAAGCGTAGCTCCAGGGAAGGCTGCTCGTGGACGCTGCCCGGCACCAGGCTTCTGCCGCCCGAATTTTGATGGGAACATCTATGTCCACTCGGCCTTTGGTCTCAAGCATGATGTACCTTCCGTCATCCAGGAGGATCAAAAAGTCCGGGGTGTAGTTGGCCAGGCGGCCCGTGTTGGTCTGGTAGTCGATTCGCACCGCCTCTGGACCGGCGTTCTTGCAGAAGGCTGCAACGTCCGGGGCGCGGTCCAGGAACTGGGCCATCTCTTTTTCGAAGGCATTGGCGCAGGGGACCAGGTTGAAGGCGGTCTTCGCAGCTTCGATAGCCGGGTGGCGCTCGGAGTGGTTGGCCTGGTAGGGCTTCCAGGTGACAGCCGATCTGCTCTGGCCGAGGGCTCTCTGTTCCAGTTTGATTGTGCTCTTGCTGAGGATGAGGGGCACGAAGACAGCCCGAATGTGCTCACGAACATCTCTGTCGCCGAGCCGGTTGATGAGCTGCTGATCGAAGAGAGAAAGCCTCTGGCCGAAGAGAATCTCAGTGAGGAATATCTCCAGCAGAGGAGCAAGTGAAGCGTGCAGGCCATGCAGGCCGGTGATGTGCTCCAGTTCGTCTCTAAAGAAGGAGATGGCACCGATGCCGCTCTCCAGAAGGGGAAGCTTGACGGTCATCTCCTCAACGATCTCATTGGTGAGAAGGTGGCGGCCTTCGTAATGGATCTCGTCTGAGCATTGCTCTTTCAGCTCCAGAGGTTTCAGGCTGGAAAATTGCCTTTTCACATCCTCAACAGTCAGGCCATCCAGCTTCGGTATGCGGGTGTAGGAAGGGGAAACGCTGGGAAGAATCAGGTCCAGACTATTGAGGTCCTTGTGGTCTCCGTCAGGAAAGATGCTGACTGTGATCTTGGGGATGTCGTCCACTGTAGTCACGGTGGGGTAGACTCCCTCTTCCCCGAGCTGCTGCTCGTAAAGTGATATGAAGACCGGATGCTCGATAACGGTCAGGATCTCAGAGGGGCCGCCGGGAAAGGTCATGCGGCGCAGGCCACGGCCCAGGGTCTGCTCGGGGAGGATGTTGGCTTTGGATGTAAAGGGCCGCAGCGGGACGATGGTAGTAACATTTTTCACATCCCAGCCCTCTCTCAGCATGAGCACGGAGACTATGCAGCGATAGGGGCTGGTTCCGCTGTCAAGCTCTCTCGATAGGCGCCGCAGCTCTCGCAGATCCTCGTCGCTGATCTCCTTTTCGCTGGGCTCGAAGACCGGAATTCCGTCTTTCTTGGGGCCGATCCACTTGATCTTTCCTTTGAGGCGGGTATGCAGGTTGATGGTCCGGTCGTTAAGCTCGGGATAGAGCGGGCTATTGTTCAATTCGGTGGCTATCTGGTCTGCGGCCTCGGTATCCTCAGTCATGATGAAGAGGAGCGCTTTCTTGCCGCTCTTCTCCCATTCCTCTCTGGAGAGGCTCCAGCGCCTGTAGCCGATCATCAGGTGCTGCTGGAAGCGGCTGGCTGCATCTGCGCTGGGGTGCTCCACCAGGCCGTCGCCCCTGCCGATCACCGGGATCTTGACGATTCCCCCGTCCACCGCTTCGCCCAGGGGCGTGTCGCAGATAACATGCTGGAAGACGTGGCCGTGGTTGTCCTTGGGTGTCGCCGAGAAGTCGAGCTGGGCTACGATTCCGCCCTCTCCGCCATTCTTTTTCCGGATCTCCTCGAAGACGAATTCGATGGCCTCGTTCCAGGCGCTGTCTTTATCCCAGAGGTGGTGGGCCTCGTCATTGAGGATCATGATGCGCCGGTGGCCCGTCACCCGCTCCCGCAGGGCCTCGCCCGTGTCCAGCGCCCGGGCGCGGGAGACTGCCGGGCCGAGCCAGTCGTGCGTCTCGACCTCTTTTTTGCCCTTTCTTTTTGAGAGATCGAAGAGGCGGTGGATGTTGGTCAGGTAAAGGGTCCCGCCAGTGGCAGCTCCGCCTGCTTCGTCCTGCAGGGAGACGGAGATGTTCCAGTCGCCCCGCCAGGCCGGCGGGATCAGGGGATCGGTCTCGAAGATCTTGCCGTCTGCAAAGTCCTCCTTGAGCCTCTCGAAGACGGTGATGTTCGGGGCAATGACGAGAAAATCCCTGGCCAGCGTCGAGCCCTCCTCGAAGAGGGAGTGGAAGTAGCTCCAGACGATGGCAAGGCTCATTACCTTTGTCTTGCCTGAGCCGGTGGCCATCTTGAAAGCGTATTTGGGCCAGCGGTCGTCTTTAGGGCTCACCCCTAAAGCGGCGTCGTAGGCGTCGTCCCGGATGAACTCGGCGGTGAGGCTCGAAAGGGTGGTGATGCCCCGGATCTCGTAGAGGTAGATGAGGCTCTCGATGGCTTCCCTCTGGCAGAAATAGTAGCGAAATGGGTACTGCTCCGTCTCGTCCCCTTCGTTTATCTTTTGCAGGGTGTGCTCCTCATCAAACCAGTAGTGCAGCAGCTCCCGGCTGGTCTCGGAGGCTCCGGGGTAGTCATTTCTGCGCCAGAATTTAACGAAGCGACGGAGATTCTGGGCGATGGGGATA
The DNA here is from genome assembly GCA_035403205.1 of Methanothrix sp. Classification (GTDB taxonomy): domain Archaea; phylum Halobacteriota; class Methanosarcinia; order Methanotrichales; family Methanotrichaceae; genus Methanothrix. Next base: position 11,824 of record DAONES010000055.1, read on the forward strand.
TTGGAAGGCCGTCTGCCCAGCTCGATCTTTGCGGGGTCGCCCTCCTTTTCGGCGGGAGCGCGGTAGCGGTAGGGCTCCTCGTGGGGCGAGAAGAGCGGCTCCAGGGCGGCGGGATTGATGATGGGGCTTGTTGCGCTGCTTGTTTCATTGCTTGTTGCACTCGTTGCCCTAATCGTAGTATTATTGACATCAAGCTTCCTGGATGGATCAGTTGGATCAGTCATAACGCACCTCCACCACTGTGCTGCTGTCGCAGCCGAAGATATCGACCACCTTCACGCAGGCCCGGTAGATGCCCTTTTTCGGGTAGCCGTCAAAGAGGGCATCGCTGGTCGTCTTGAGCGTTCGGTCCTTGCGGGTTCTGTAGTCCTGCCAGTGGTGCTCGAAAGGCCGGTCCTCCTGCCAGTTAAAATCCACCGCCCAGAAGTCGATGAAGTCAAAGCCGTCTTTGGCAGCCCTCTCCTTAAGGGCAGCCAGCTCCTTTCCCGGCACCTCGGCCAGAGAGGGCAGGAATCTCCTGAGCCGGATGTCGACCTTCTTTTTGCCTGCCGCCTTGCTGTAGACTGCTTCGGCCTCCAGCACCGCCACCTCGAAGAAGGGCGGCGGGTCGGTGCGGTTCTTCTCCATGATCT
>DAONES010000056.1:0-12184 GCA_035403205.1 Methanothrix sp.
GAGGACAGCAGGATTCAGTGGGTGTGGGCTTGAAGCTGGATGAGTTATATCACGGTATGCCGCTTCCCTGGAAATTTAAAATTGGCGTATCCGGATGCGCAAATTCCTGTGCCGAGCCTGCTGTAAAAGATATCGGCCTGATCGGAATGTCCAAAGGATGGAAACTGCTGGTAGGAGGAAGCAGTGGAGTTAAGCCCAGGCTGGGCGTGGTTCTGGCAGAAAATCTCTCAGACGAAGAGGTCCTCTCGCTGATTGATAGAATAATCAACTACTACAAGGACCATGCCAAGAAACAGCGTCTGGGCGAGTTCATCGATGAGATCGGCTTTGAGAATTTCAAGCGCGATATCCTCGCTAAGAGTTGAAGCAGAATCGCTTCCTGCATAAAGATGCGAGAGCGGTTTATGGATGGGGCCTTCTTTCCCCACCCACCATCTGTCTGCTATCGGGCTTCCGAATTGTTTTATAAAGAATCACTTACACGCCATATCCCGGCGCATATACCGGGCGATAGTAATAGGGATAATTGTAGGGATACTGGTTGGGAACGTAAGGAGCGCTGTAAATGCCATCATCATACAGGAAACGATAGGCTTCTGACATCCATATGGCCTGCTCGTAGTACTCCCTTCCCGGGCAGGTGCCATTGTAAAAGGATCGAAGTTCACAGAAGCTGCCATCCGGAAAATAGCAGTATCCATCTCTCGGACATCCCCCATGATTTATGCAATAAGCCTCGATCGCATTTCTTGCCTCACATTGACCAGACCCGGAAAGTCCTACTGCAAAAACTGGTGTAGCAAGCATTATCGCAAGAAAGCCTGTTAACAGGCACATTGTCTTTGTTTTCACAGACATCCCACCAAACTGAAACTAATGCTACTATTGCCGTTCAAGCTATGAAAGATTATTGGTCGAGTTCGCGCAAAAGAAAAAGAAAATAGGCCCTTGAGGGCCAGGGTCATGATTTGCCAGCTAATATTCCCATCTATGCAACTACTGCGGTGCTATTGAGAGTTGCGTTGGCGGATACTGTAGCGTTCTCTGAAACCGCAGGCTCAGCGACAACAACTGGCGCGAGCTGATTTATAAATACCAGATCGCTCACGTTTGCATCGGTGATGTTCACTGCTGCCAATCCCTCAGCGGGAGAGACGACATTCCAGCCATCCATCAGAAGCTCGGAGACTGCATATGCTCCGGCTGCCAGATCTGGGAAGGCGAACTTGCCGTCGGCTGCTGTGGTAACGCTATTGATGACTGCTCCATCCTGTGTCAGGTTCATTGTCCAGCCGGCCAGGCCGGTCTGATTGTCGTCCACGACCTTTCCTTCAATCATGAAGGTGGCAGGTGCAGCTGCTTCGGGTGCTGGTGCTACGGCAGGCTCGGCTGCGGGTGCAGACGTGTTTGCAGCTTCAACGGCGGGAGCAGATGCGGATGTCAGTTCGGAAGCAGGTCCAGATGCAACAGCATCCGTTATGTCGCCTGCCATGTTGCCCAGCTTTGCGGTGGGCTTGGTGGTCTTCATGCCCTCAGCAACTGCATTCTCGACACCAACCAGTTTAAAAGAATATGGTGCAGAAGCTCCATTCTGGAACGAATAAGCCATCCTGGTGCTTGAAACACCGGCAGACTTGAAAGAATACTTGTTAGCCACCATATCGGGTGTGAGATTATGGGCAGGAGCGTTTACTGTTTTTAAGCTGTATCCAACCGAACTTCCAGATTTTGCAGAATAAGATTGATTTCCTGCAGCTTGATTAGTGTACCCCAAAGCAGGCATTATAACAATGGCTGCTATCATGAGGGCCACGGTGATAGCCAAAATCTTCCTCATATTAAATACCTCCTATTCCTCTAGCGCATAGCATTTATGACTGTAGCTTGAACATCCTCCCCTTTGAGAAGAATCGTCGTCATGTCTAGTTATTCTTCATATAAATAGACTTTCATGGACTGATACCACAATTGAGGGGCAGCATCGCAATTTGTGTCCATTCTTTATCTGCCGGCGCAGACGACTGGCCGACAGGATAAATCGATTTCTCCTCTGTTTTATTTTTGTGGTTGAGTCAGCCTACTGAAATTGAGAATTTCGCATAGAATTGCCTACTGCAGACAATAAATGAGATCCATCGCAGTTTATGCCAGGAACCTTTGCCCATCCTTCTCGGCAGGTGGAGAACGTCAAGCCCTCCTGTCGTGCGCACTCCTTCACCCTCAGCATCAAATCGCACCTGGTCTCCCTGGGAAGGTAGCGGCTTCCTGCGGCTTTGCTTGCCAGGGCAAAGAGTCGCTCCAATGCAGCCCCCTCTTGAGGAAAGGCTGCGCTGATCCTTTTCATAATTGCCGGTCTGGCCTTGAGAGTGGATGAGGTTATGTGTCCGGCCCCCGCGCATGAGACCGCGCAAGCCAGTTGCTCGATCTCTGCATCGTTTATGCCGGGGATGATGGGATCAATTCTTGCCGAGAGAGCAACGCCCTTTGCCGATAGCTTGGCCATGGCATCCAGGCGCTTTGCTGGCGACGGCGCTCCCGGCTCCAGCCTGGAAGAGATGGCGTCGCTCAGCGATGTGATGGTTATGGCCACGCAGGCATTCATCCCGGAGAGAAGATCCGCATCCCTTGCCACCAGATGCGACTTGGTCACTACCTGGACACAGAGCCCCCGATCTTTCAGGATCTGCAGGCATCCCCGGCTGAGAAGAAGCCCTTCTTCCTGCGGCGGATAGGGGTCAGAACTGTTGGACATCGCCACCAATGTATCCGGGCTGACCCGGGAGGACTCTCTGGCCAGCCTTCTCAGAAGATCAACCTTGGGCCGGCATTCGGCGAAGCGGGGGATGTAAGAAGAGGCGTAGCAGTAGAGGCATCCATGCTGGCATCCTGTGTAGGGATTCAGGCTCAGCTTGGCCGGGCAGGTGCACATCTCGCTCTTCCAGGGATCAAATGGGGTCAGGATCATTTTCTGCTGATCTTCTCCAGCCTCGTAAGCTCATCCGCGTCCTCTGGAGACGCGCCGAGCTTGAAGCCTTCAATTGCAGGCCGATCAATGATGTAGCTTCCTGCTCGTTTATGTGCGCCTCTTATCTTGAGGTTCAGGAGAACCGTTGCCGGGACCGATACCGAATCGCTGGCTCCTCCATCACTTTCGCCGCCGGTCAGGGACGTCAGGGCGTGAGATACTCTGCCCCGGTCATCCTCTGTTAGGCCGCGGCTGGCCCAGCCTACCGGAACAAGCTCACCTTCCTGCCTCAACGCAACCAAATATTTTCCGGCGCTGTTCTTCCCGGCGCCCATCGCATTCCTGCTCCGGCCCCATGAGAACTGAACGATCATAGCTGCAATCTTATGCTCGGCTCTGGATATGAAATCGTTCTCAGCGACTCTGCCCGGCATGTAAGGGCCATTGAGGTCCCGCTCTAGCAATGCTCCTGCACCTGCGGTGTTGCTGAACAGTTCAGCAACTGCGCACGGGTCAGTAAGGAAATGCTCTTGGGCAGGAGATATTCCCTGAAATGGCAGTGCTTGGGGCTCGCCGAGAATCGATAGGGTCCGAGCTCGCCGATCCTGATAAGGCAGGCTGCAAATATCTTCTCCCTGCAGGGCGATGAGATCATAGGCCAAAATGAATGAATGAATTCTGCTCTTTCTGGAGAGATGACGGCGATTTATATATCTCAGCATCTCCGCCTGGCTGCAAATCTCTTTTCCTTTGCCGGCCCGGTCATAAAAACCCATGAGAAGGGCATCGACAACAAAATCCGGTTCGATCTTCTCAAGCTGCCGGGATATGTCGCCCAGAGATGCGGTGATATCTCGCAGCTGGCTTGTGAATATCAGAACTTCATTTTTTATTTTGTGAACCTGGACCCTTAAGCCAGGGTATCTGGGCAGAAAGCATCCTGGCACTACTGGATCGCTCTGGCGAAATGACATCAGGCGAATGGGCGTTTTGGCCTGAACGGTCACCTCTTCCAGCCTTCCGCCCTGGGCCATGACGGCGATCTTTCCCAGATCCGGCATGAGGCCGTAGGCCCTCTCTATTTTCTCCCGGTCGCACTGTAGAAAAGAAGAGAGTGCTGAAATCATGGTCCTATGCCCGATTCCTGCCTGCATGTTTCGCAGAGCAGTGCGAGCGATGAATTTTCCTTCCTGAGGAGTTGCTTCCAAAAACAGGCCCCTTAGCAGGGCATTCTTACGTTGCTCCGATTCTTTGCCCCTCATCTCGGAGATCCGGCGAAGCCTTTCATATACCGACTGGGCTTTGAGATGCTCGCAAAAAAGGGGATGCTGCCCTTTCTGCGCCAGTGCAGCTTCTGCCACCTTTCCCACATCAAAGAGACGCTCCCGCAGAGATGGGACATCTTGATCGGACACCTCCGCTAACGCCGTCATGATGGCCTCCGGGCCTACGCCCATCTCTCTTGCATGCCAGGACGGCCAGAGCTCTCCGAGCAGCAGCCGCACAACCGGACAGAGCATCTCGCAATCAGGCTTTATCTCCGAAAGAAGGCCCGCTACAAGATCCGCCTTGCTGCTGCGTGAGGCATTGGAGATATCTTGCAGAGCCTGGGCGATCTTTGAATAATACAATTTACCTCGCAATCTTGATATTCAGCAGATCCTCTGTGCGCTTGGCCAGATCCTCAATCATTCCGTCCAGCTCTTTTAAAAATGATTCTGTCTCCTCCGTGGTAACCGCTCCTGGGGCGGAAGCCTTGATCAATCCTTCCTGCTCTAAAACTCGAAGAGAATAGCGTACCTTATGGCTAGGTATCTTTGTCTCCTCGGCCAGCTTGAGGATGCCTATCGGCTCATTCTCCACTACCTTCTTGAGGATGACCAGGTGCCGTTGCAGCATCTCAAGCTCACCGCTCACCTTCTCGGTCAGAATCTCTATCACATCCGCTTTCAGTAGCGCGGCCGACGAGGGAGGAAGTCTATGCCGTGCTTGGATGTTACACGCCGGTTCAGGTCCTTTCCCAGTATTTGAGGCGACGATACGCCGGTGACCACAAGCATTGTTCGCAGCGTGTGTTGCAGGTTCGGGTCTATCTGCGCCCCCCAGATGATGCGAGCATCAGGATTGATCTTCTGGTAGACCTCATCAACCACGGTCTCCGCATCGGTAATGGTCATATCAGGACCACCTACCACATTTACCAGAGCTGAGTTTGCCCCCGACACATCCACATCCAAAAGAGGGCTGCGCAGAGCTTTCGTGACAGAATCGCGCGCCTTCTCTTCGCCCTCTGCCTCACCCATGCCGATCATGGCCACGCCGCCGTTGGTCATGACCGTTCTCACATCGGCAAAATCCAGATTGATCAGTCCGGGACGTGTGATCAACTCCGTGATTCCCTTGACCGAGCGCATCAATACTTCATCGGCCACTTTAAAAGCCGCCTGCAAGGGAAGATTGGGGACCACATCCAATAGACGGTCGTTAGGAACCACGATTACCGTATCTGAAACCTCTCGCAGCCTCTTTAGTCCTGCTTCAGCATTCTGCATTCTGATGGTGCCTTCCGCACTGAAGGGGATGGTGACGATGGCAATGGTAAGAGCTCCTGCCTCTCGCGCAGCTTCTGCGACCACGGGTGACGCGCCTGTGCCTGTGCCGCCACCCAATCCGCAGGTAACGAAGACCATATCCGCTCCTTCCACAGCGGCTTTGATCTCATCGATATCCTCCTGGGCAGCCTCTTCTCCGATGGCCGGCAAGCTTCCCGCCCCCAGGCCGCGAGTGGTGCGTCTGCCTATGAGAAAACGCCGATCGGCATTGATGTGCAAGAGATGCTGGGCATCGGTATTTAAGGCAAAAAGCTCTGCGCCCTGGATGCCGCACTCTGCCAGGCGGTCGATGGTATTCGAGCCGCCTCCGCCGCATCCTATGACGCGGATAACCGTGGTCAGCTCCTCCAGAACCCCAACCAGCTCTTCATCGCTCTGGATTAAGCTGGAAGGCTTGATTCTGCTCTCGGCCTCAGATCTGCCCAGGGCTTCGTCGATGATGTACTTAATCTCCATCCCCTCTTCTTTTTTCTACTTTATTTGCCAATCAATTGGTATATAGTTTTTTGCATATAGAAAAGAGGATGCTGCCTTGGTTAATTGGATCGCAGGGATTTAAGCTTTTCAATCTGCCTCATCACCCTCTCGGATTCCTTCGATTTCTCGCCCTCCAGGTAATCGACGATCTCCGGAAGGCTTTTATTCAATTTATAAATGCGATATGGCCGTCCTTTTCCGGGATTCTTTTCATCCCTTTCCACAATCCATTCCAATTTCCGGATCTCTCGCATGGCAATGCTCACTTCCGGTTGGCGAAGATCCGATCCGATCTCTATCTCTCGGGACGTTGCTTCTGTCACTCCCGCCAGATAGGTCAGGACTCTGGCCACGTTCCTCTTCAGTCCCACTTTCATGAGAATAGAGGCAAATTCATCGCGTTCAACTTTAGGGTCTGAGGCAGCTATTGTATTCAATACGGTCACCTTGGGCTTAACGAATGATAACATATATATAAGTTTCGTCGAAAATAATTCCATTGCGATTGGATACAGTCTTATCTTATTAATTATTTTTTGATATATATGATCTTTCGGAAGAAATTCGCTATTATAGCAGGGCCCTTCCTTGGCTATTGATCGAGCAGGTAAATGAGAAATCATATTAAGGACATCAGCGGGATTGAGGATATGATGATGATCATAGGAGAGTGGCCAAGGCAAAATTCCGTCGGAGAGGCTGGCACTCTCTGGAGGACTAAATGCACATAATGGAGCTATTAGGCAAATCCAAAGTCAAGGTGGAAGAGGAAAAGGTCCAGGATGCCGGCGAGCCCCTGATTGATTGGTGCCCGCTCTTTGATAAGATCAGGGGGATAAAGAAGGTCTCCGCCGAATCAGCCGCAGCAAATATGGAATTTAGAATAAAGACTCATGGAATGTTCTCGGCGCGACGGAAGCTGCAGATGGACACATTTGTGGGCTTTGGGGCCTCGGAGTCCATGATGACCGGCATCGAGGCGGGAATCATCGACGCTGCTGTTACCGTTTGCGACGGTGCGGGCACTGTGATCTCAGATAACGCCGACCTCATTCAGGGCATGGGCGGCTATCTTTCTGGGCTCGTAGAGACCGAGCCGATACCTGAGGTCATAGAAGGCATCCGGGAAGCTGGCGGCCATGTTCTCTCCGCTCGGGATGGCAAAATCGACCAGATTGAAGGCGCGCTTTATGCAATAGCCGCAGGATTTAAAAAATTCGCTGTCACTGTTGCCGATTGCGCCTCCGCAGAGAAGCTGCGCGCTCTGGAGGAGACCGCAGGTGTAAGAATAATGATAATCGGCGTTCATCTCACAGGAATAGGTCCTGAGGAGGCATCGAGGCTTCTCGCGGTTGCCGATATTGTAACCAGTTGCGCTTCAAAGCACATTCGCGAGCAGGCAAAGCCTCTGGTTCAGGTGGGAACGGCTGTGCCTCTCTTCGGCCTGACAGCTTGGGGCAAGGAGCTGCTGGTGGAAAGGGCAAAGAAAGTAGAGCAGCCTATTCTGATAAACACCATGCCTCTGCCGGTGTTGCCTGAGAAAAAGCAGCCCAGGCCATTGGTTTAGCCTCTGATGGCTCAATGGCATAATTTTTCTCGTTTTTAATCTAAAACAGGAGGTATTGGCCCGGAAAGAATCACGCGATCTTTGCCGGCTGTGGTGCGTCTTCAGAAGGCAATGGTGCAGAGTCCAGGAGCCGGACCATTAGGTGTGAGCTTGCAGGTTCGATCCTGCAGACCGACCTCTACATAATCGCCTTTGGGTTGAGCATCGAATTCGTGAGTTACCAGATAGAATGCCAGGTCCTCTGCATTCATGCGGGGATCATCAAATGAGGATATTGTGGACTTCAATTCCGTGATGGTGGTCTTGGTTGCACTGACGGTGGGCAGCGCCAGCATGATCACAATCGATATGAGACATATTGCACTTATCTTCTTCCAGGCCATAGATATCTCTGAGCGATTCAAGGATCATATAGACGATTGAGTACAACTCATGCGCCAAATTTTAACAGATTAGACTTGTGGAATTGCGAAGGGCGGATTTTGTCGACTGTGGATCAGCGGGTATCTCGACAGGATGTCGAAACATCGGTAAGTCCTCATTCTTCGGGGTGATCTCACTAACTCTGCAGAGTTGGCGGGAGTTGCAATGCAGTCGCAATGGATGAATGCGGAGCTGTCTCTCCTTGTTTCTGTTAAAAGTGCAGTCCCTAAACAATCAAGACTCTACAAAAACCTGCATATTTATAAATATTTAAATATCATAATGCGATATGTCTTATATCCTCCTAAAGCTTTACTACCTCAATTCCAGCCTGCTGCAAGAAGTCCAGCGCTGTGCCGTCAGGATAGCTCTGCTGGTAGACCACCTTGGCAATGCGGGCGTTGATCATCATCTTGGCGCAGAGGATGCAGGGCTGGTGGGTGCAGTAGAGCGTCGCCCCCTCGATACTGATGCCGTGCAGGGCCGCCTGGATGATGGCGTTCTGCTCGGCGTGCACCGCCCGGCACAGCTCGTGACGAGTGCCCGAGGCTACGTTCTCGCGAGCGCAGCCGACGAGGTCGCAGTGGTCGAGGCCGGAGGGCGCGCCGTTGTAGCCGGTGGAGAGAATGCGCTTGTTTTTCACAAAGAGGGCGCCCACCTGGTTTCGCAGGCAGGTGGAGCGCTTGGCAACCACGGTGGCAATCTCCATGAAATACTGGTCCAGAGCGGGGCGGATGATGGGCGGCATTTGCTGTGACAGTTGCTCTTCTGGCTTATGAAGATCACCACAGAACGAAGCTCCAACTCTTTGGGTAAACTTATTGTATTTGCGGCGGCTATCTTCTTGGAGGAGGCATGGTCTCTGAGTCGAATCGAAATGATGATGCTGGTCGCTCTATTAATTTCGATTGGACTGTCCGCGGGCATTCCGGACGAACGAGTCGTTGCTGCGAAAGATGTTCGTGCTGCGGCAAAAGCTGGTGGGCCGGTGAATTTCGATAACTGCATTATTCAAGGCGATCTGGAACTTCGCGGATTGAATATGGTTGGAGATGTTCACTTCAACCGTACAATCTTCCGAGGCTTGGCTAATTTTGATTCAACGAACTTTGAAGGAAATGCCAGCTTCATGATGGCAGAATTTAAGGATGTTGCCATCTTCAGTGATGCGATCTTTAGCTACTATGCCGATTTTCAAGGCGCGGATTTCGGCAGCTATGCTGGCTTTCGAAATACAGACTTCAATGGTGTTGCTTACCATCAAGTGCCTAATTTAAACGGTATGGTCGACCTTAATATCATGGCCCCTTACGCAGATGCCGATTTCGTTGGTGCGGTTTTTAGCGGGGATGCTGATTTCAATAATGCTTCTTTTGATGGCGATTCTCAGTTCAATAATGCGGTTTTTAGGGGAAATGCTGACTTTAATAGCGCCACCTTCGAGGGCGATGTTAAATTTTTGGGTGGGAAATTCGACGATTTTTCTGATTTTGAGAACACGATCTTCAATGGCAATGCAAGCTTCGGAGATGCAGACTTTGGCGAAACCATCTTTAAGAACTCAAGCTTCAACAGCTCGACCAACTTCTTTTATGCAGTCTTTAATGGCTATGCCTCCTTTCGAGATGTGAGGTTCAACCATGATGCTGACTTCTGGAATGCAACCTTCGACGGCAATGCCTACTTTCCTAACGCAAAATTTGACGGAAATGCAGGATTTCCGAATGCAGTATTCAATAGCAATGCTTACTTTTGGGGGACTAAATTCAATTCTTCCGACTTCACAGAAGCACAGTTCGACAAAGAAGCTCAATTCGATGATGCACTTTTCATAGGAAAAACCAACTTCAATGACGCCCTTTTCAAAGAAGACGCTCTTTTCGAAGGTGCCGACTTTAAAGGCGAGCTCTCCCTCAGCAGAGCCAGATATAATAAATTGTATATCAGGTGGTATAATATTAGCAGTTTTGTCTACGATGATGCCGCCTACATGTCCCTTATGAAGAATTTCAAGGACCTGGGCTACTACGAGGATTATGATAGCTGCTACTTCCAGTACCGCAGAGCACACCGTGACCAGCCCTGGCCAGCGGTGGAAGGTCTTGAGCAATTCGTAAGGAAGAAATTCATAGATTATCCCCTGGAGTTGTTTTACGGCTACGGCACTAAGCCCTTCAATGCCGCACTCTTCTCCCTGGGTATTGTCCTGGTCTTTGCTGCGTTCTGGTGGCGCGTGGGCCTGGGCGGGCCGAAGGACATAACCCGAGAAAGCTTGAAGGACAAGAGCGGCGAAAGCCCGAAGGACATTGAGGAGTGGCTGGATGGCGACATCACCGACATCCTTGCCTTCAGTGCCACCTTATTTCTCTCTGGCACCCGGCTATTCATCGATCCGCCGCCTCTGCCCAGAATAGAAGGTCGTTCCCGATCCATGATCAAGAAAGCCTTCATACTGGAGAGGGTGCTGGGGGCTCTGTTCTCGGTCCTGTTCTTCATCGCAATCAGCGGAACTATTGCCCGGGCATCCTAGTCGAAGATGAAAAAATAAGAAAGAGGATTTCGGGCTGGTGGCGGGCTACTCCACGAGCTGCAGCTCATCCTTCTGCCCGCTGGCAGTCCCAGTGTAGCTCTCAGTGACCGTTCCAGTCAGCTTTCCTGTGGCATCGTAGGTTGCAGTCAGCCGGTAGCTGACACCGTTTGTCTCCTCCATCACCACTCCCTCCGGGCCGCTCTCCATGACGCTGGTCGTCATGCCGGTATCAGGATCGTAATCTACCGCGCCCGGCTGCAGGGAGAGTGCCTCCTCCGGTACCCAGAATCCCATGAGCTGAGCTATTCCCGAGACCATTGGAACATAGGGCGGCTGCATCGCTTCCTCTGTGTAGGTCTGCTGCCGTCCCTCAGCATACCGGCTGTGCGCCGCGTGTATCTTCAGCTCTGAGCCGAGGGCGGAGACCGTGGGTGCCACGTCAGGCAACTGTGGCAGCCAGAAGGAATGGCTGCCCTGGTAGCTGAGGACAACTCCCGGCCTCGCCCAGCCTGGAAGCTTCCCATCCTTCCAGGGAATGTCCACTGCCCTCAGATTGACCAGCTTCAGGATGGCATTCTGGCCGCGGGTGAGAGCGCCGCCGCCCTCCGTCGTCAGGCTCGAGCTGTAGTCGGCGGTGTGGTAGAGCATTATGCCGCTATTCAGATCATAGACCATGCCCAGGGCTATGCCCTGATTTGACTGGAAATTTAACCGGATGACATTGTAGGTCTTTCCGTTCAGTTCATAGGTCCCGCGGGTGACGGTCAGATCATCGTCCGACCTCTCGGGAATAGCCTGTAGCACCTGGGGGTTGCACCAGAAGTCGCCGCAGCCGGCGGGGTTTACCGAGCCGTAGGAGTTGACCCTCTTCATCGCCCCCAAAGTGGCGTCCGGTGCGAAGGCGACCGTCCAGGTGGCGGCCTTTCCCGCCTCCATTGCCACCACAGTAACCTGAGCCAGGCCCACGCCGGCGTCGCCTCCCACAAATTCGATGTCTCCTCTAGTCTCTGATTCCGGAGACCCGGTTATCATCTGGTAGGTGGCCCGCAGACCTTCCTCAATCGCCGGGGGGGCAACGGCAGTTGCCAGCTGCGGAAACCTGATGGTCATGGGATTGTCCATGCCGCTGGGAAGCGTCATCCGGGATGCGTCCGATGCGGCCCCGCTGGCAGAAAGGACCAGCAGCATTGAGAATATTAGCAGAGCAGTCTTCATCTTAATTCCTCTATGGCATTCTTTCCTGACATTCTTTCTTAACATAAGATTAATATCCCCCTCCAGACATCGAATTGACCTTATGTCTATTCACTGGGCTGACGTCATCGCCGAGAAGCTTGAGAAGAGCGGCCCGCACACCATCGCCACGGGCATAACTCCATCAGGCCCTGTTCACATCGGAAACATGCGCGAGGTCATGACGGCAGAGGCCGTCTACCGCGCCCTTCTGGACCGGGGTGTGGAGGCCAAGCTCATCTACATCGCCGACACCTACGACCGCCTGCGCAGGCTCTATCCATTCCTGCCGGAGAGCTTCACCGAGCACATCGGAAAGCCCCTCTCGGAAATACCCTGCCCCAAGGGCTGCTGCAATAGCTACGCCGACCATTTCC
>DAONES010000057.1:0-12137 GCA_035403205.1 Methanothrix sp.
GATCCGGCAGTCCTGAATAAGCTCATCCTGGATCAAAAGAGCTTCAACAGCGCCCGCTACGATGAGGACGAGACCCTGAATGATCTGCTGGAAAGCCAGCTGGAGGAGATGGACCCCGCCAAGAGGCGCGAGCAGGTCGCGTCCGCTCAGGAGCTCATCGCCCAGGATCTACCGTCTCTGCCCCTCTACTATGCCGACTCCTTCTGGGCGTCGGATAACAAGGTCAGCTACTACTACACCTATGGCGGTGTGGGAAGCGGAGTTCCCATAGCTCTGAACAAGATGATCTTCGTCTGATGATCAAAGGCGGCTGCGGCATTGGACCGCAGTCTAAATTTTATAATTCTATTTTTAAGTTTTTTAAAATCTCATGCGAAAGAGTCTTAAATGATCGACTTAAATATCATAGTATTATTACCTTATTGGATTTGATCCTTGAATTTATCACTAAATAGACTGGAGATCGAGATGTCTGCGAAAGAACCAGATTCCATCCAAATTCATCCGATCGGAGTAATTCATACTCCTTATGCCCGAAGAGAGGATATTCCACGCCAAGGGAGGCTCTCTTCAGAGTTATGCGAGATCGAGCTGTATCCCGAATTTGTGCCTGCACTCAAGGATATCGAGCAGTGCACGCACCTCTTCGTCATATTCTGGCTGCATCAGGCCGATAGGAGCCGCCTGACTGCCACTCCGAAACAGGATGGCAGAGAGCATGGCGTCTTTGCCACTCGCTCACCAAACCGCCCCAATCCTCTGGCACTGGACGTGGTAGACCTTCTTCATGTCGAAGGCAGCCGCTTGACGGTAAGGGGCATGGATGCCCTGGATGGTTCCCTGTTGCTGGACATCAAACCCTACTCCCCAGGAATCGACTGCATCCCCCAGGCCAGGATCGCCTGGCAGGAGGATGGAGCAACTGCTGGTGATTGAGCTATTGTTGGGCGGAATGATGCCGCTCTTCAGGCCAAGGTGACGGATATGGGAAAGCCAAGGAATGAATCAGAGTGCAGGATGATAAATCCCCGTGAGGCGGAATGCAGCATCTCAATAGAGGGACGCAGGGGCAACGGGCATTCCTTTTGGAGAGCAATGGCATTGATAGCAAAAGCATGGAGCGGAAATGCAGCTCGCTATATTCCGGCAAGGCTTCAGAGTTATCTCATCGCCCTGGCCGCCATCTTCTCCCTGAACTTCATCCTTCCCAGGCTCATGCCCGGCGATCCCCTGCATGCTATCTATGGCGATGTCGCCCTGGTGGCGATGACCGACGAGATGCAGGCCCATCTGATCCGGCAGCTTTCACTGGACAAATCCTGGTGGGATCAAATGCAGGCCTATCTACTGGGACTTTTTCATGGCGATCTCGGCTTTTCCTACTACTACAGAGATCAGGTCTCTCAGGTGATATTGGCAGCTATGCCCTGGACGGTTCTTCTCGCCGGCCTCGCCCTGGTCATCGCCACGCTGATCGGCATCATTCTGGGAATAGAATCCGGCTACAATCGCGGCTCTCCCTTTGACCGGGGGATGGTTGCTTCTCTCATGTTCCTGAGCGGCTTTCCCGATTTCTTTGTCGGCGTTCTGCTGCTGCTCATATTTGCCGTAAGCCTGGATGTTCTGCCCCTCTCCGGAGCGACCTCTGCTTATGCCGGATACCACGGGCTTTCCTATGTTGCCGATGTTCTGAGGCATCTGGCTCTTCCTCTGGCCGCCATGGTCCTGGTGCAGCTGGGAGATGTCTTCCTTCTGACAAGAAATACCGTCGTCACCTTGCTGGGAGAGTCATTCATCCTCACCGCCCGGGCAAAGGGCTGTCCGGAGAGGCTCATAAAATATGCTCATGCCGGCAGAAACGCCCTCCTGCCGGTGACCACCGCCACAGGCATGCGAATACCTCATCTGATTACCCGCGTGCTCTTTATCGAGATAGTATTCTCTTATCCGGGCATCGGCTCGCTGCTCAACACTGCAATTTCCGCCCGAGACTATCCGCTTATTCAAGGGATACTCCTGGTGGTCACCCTGACGGTTTTGAGCGTTAATCTTCTGGTGGACCTTCTTTACATGAGGCTCGATCCAAGGGTGAGATATGCACATTGATCCCCTGGCCGAGATCCGCCAGGATCCGATGGCGAGAATGGGACTATTCATTCTGGCGGCAATTTCCCTTATGGCTCTCTTTGCGCCCCTGCTATCGAGCTATTCGCCGAACGATTACACCGGCAAGATCTTCAGTCCGCCTGATATGGATCATCCACTGGGAACCGACTCAGTCGGCCAGGACATTTGGGTTAGGCTTCTTTACGGAGCCAGGACATCGCTCATAGTGGCCGGGGCTGTGGCCATCATCTCCTCTACCCTGAGCTTGCTGATTGGGGCCACGGCTGCGCTCATCGGTGGCTTTTATGAGCGCTTCTGCATGAGGACTATCGATGCCATAACATCTCTTCCATCAATCGTGGTCATGATTCTCGTGGCAGCATACCTGCGGCCCAGTCTTATGCTCTTGATATTGCTCATTTCCGCTCTTTCCTGGCCTACCGGTGCCAGGATCGTCCGCTCCCAGGTCCTCTCTCTCAAGGAGAGGGCGCACATCACTGCCGCCCGGACCTTTGGGGCCGGAAAGAGGCATATCATCACCACCCACATCCTCCCGGAGCTTTCACCCATTATCACCTCCATGATGATGATGGATGCGAGACGCGCGGTCTTCATGGAAGCGGGCCTTGCCTTCCTGGGAGTGTCAGATCCATTGGTAATCAGCTGGGGAAAGATGATGCATCAGGCCATGGCATTCACCTATCTCGATGTCTGGAAGTGGTGGCTGGTTCCCACGGGATTTGCCCTCTCAGCCACGCTGATAGGCATCAGCTTTCTATCCTTCAGCCTGGAAGCGGCGATGGACCCGAGGCTGAGAAAGGGCAATGTGAGGTTGTAGATCAGTTATGCTTTCAATCAAGGACCTGTTGGTCTCTTTCGGCAAGAAGCAGATTCTGAGAGGCATTGACCTCTCTTTAGAGCGGGGTGAGTGCCTTGCCATTGTAGGCGAGTCGGGCGCTGGCAAGACAACGCTGGGACTTTCCATCATGGGTCTGGCGGGAGGCTCTGCCACTGGCGAGATCTCATTTCAAGGGAAAAACCTCCTTGCCCTCTCTCCGGAAGAGCTTCGCCAGCTGAGGGGCAGGGAGATGGCCATGGTCTTTCAGAATGTTGAGGATGCTCTCGATCCGGTACAGCGCATCGAGGGCCAGATTGCTGAAGCAATCGCCGTCCATCGCAGCATCAGCGCCAGGAGCGCTAGAGAAGCGGCTTTGCAACATCTCCTTTTCGTGGGCCTGGACAGCGAAAAAGCACGGATGTATCCCCATCAGCTCAGCGGCGGCGAAAGGCAGAGGGTTCTCATCGCCATGGCACTGGTCAATGATCCCGACTTGCTGATACTCGACGAGCCAACGGCTTCGCTTGATGCGCTTACCAAGGCAGATATGGTGAGGCTGTTCCGATCTTCTATTCTTGGACGGGTCTGCCTAGTCATAACGCATGACATCTCTCTCGCAGCAGATCTGGCTGATAAGATGGCAGTCCTTTATGCCGGTCGCATCGTAGAGATGGGAAGCGTTCAGGATATCTTAAGAACGCCTCGCCATCCCTACACTCGTGGCCTGATCCGATCCTATCCGTCAATGAACGCCACCAAAGACCTTCAGGGCATCCCTGGGCGAATGGATCATGGCCTGTCAGGCTGTCCCTTTCACGAAAGATGCACTCAGAGCATAGATATTTGCAGCAGACTGGTTCCGCCGCCCCAGGAAAAAGATGGCAGGACCATTGCCTGCCACAGGGGCGGAATTGTGCCCCTGCTTGAGGTTGAGGGCATCAGCCTGAATTTTGATTCGTATTCAGCCCTGTCCGATGTATCACTCACCCTCTACGAAGGCGAGACTTTAGCCCTGGTGGGCGAGAGCGGCTCCGGGAAGACCACTCTCTCAAAGGTCATCATGGGAATTTACAATGCCGATAAGGGTGCGATCGTCCTTGAGGGCCAAAGGGTCAGCAAATGGGACGGAGCATTCTACAGCCGGGTGCAAATGGTCTTTCAAAATCCCCGTGAGTCGGTCAGCCATCGCATGAATGTTCTGGAAGCGGTGCTCGAACCCCTGCAGGTGCAGAACCTGGGCAGTCCTGAGGAGAGGATCAGGATGGCAAAAGAGGTCCTGGATCAGGTCGAGCTGCCTAATGACGATGATTTTCTCAGGAGATACCCGCACGAGCTTTCCGGAGGCGAGGTGCAGAGGGTGGCCATCGCCAGGGCAATGGTCCTCCGCCCCAAGCTGCTGATTGCCGATGAGCCCACATCAGCCCTGGACCCGAGCGTTCAGGCCAAGATCCTGAAGCTGCTCTTGAACCTGCAGGAGAAGACCGGTCTGGCGATAATATTCATCACCCACGACATAGCTTTAGCCAGGAAGGTCAGCGATCAGATAGCAGTGATGCGCGAAGGGAGAATCGTTGAAATGGGGAGGGCAAATGAGATTCTCGCCGAACCACGACACCATTACACGAGACTGCTTGTAAATTGCGCCGGCGGAAGATCTGAGGGGAACGGCGGCGGCCTCCATCCGGCTGAGGACTCGCTCGCCATAAGACGATTTTGCTGATCCTCAGCTTGATGCAAAACATTTATTACTAAGTAGCATTCAAATAGTAATAAAGGCTACATTATGGAACAAGAATTAATGCGTGTGGGCATATCATTGCCGGAAAATTTGCTTAATAAGTTTGATGAAATCATCCTGCAAAGAGGATATTCTTCGCGCTCAGAGGGCGTCAGGGATGCCATAAGAAGCTACATTGTGAACTTCGAATGGATGAGCGACGTCCAGGGCGAGCGCGTAGGTGTGATCACAATCGTCTATTCTCATTCCCAAAGGGGCCTGGAGGATAACCTCACCGAGATTCAACATGAATTTGGCACTCTAATTCAGTCCAGTCTGCACGTCCATTTGGATCACGATAATTGCCTTGAGGTTGTGGTGCTCAGGGGCGAGGGGCAGGATGTGAGAAAAGCAGCAGAGAGGATGATGTCCTTGAAGGGCGTAAAACATGTTAAATTGACTACAACATCTCTTGGAAAGGAACTGTGACTGCAAATTTCTTGCATTATTTCATAATTTCATTTAATCACTTATGACGAAGACGCATAATTACAGGCGATTGTCATTGATACGATCAGCAAGATTCAGAGACTCCGCAAAGATCCGGGCTCATAGTGGGATGGCTGCTGATGTAATAATAGTCCTGGTTTTGCTTATTTTATTGTTAAATTTCATGCCATCTTTGGCAAAGGAGTACACTGCAGACTACTGGATGCAAAAGGGAGATGAATTCATGGCGATGCAATCCTTTGATATCGCTCTGGATTGCTTTAATAAATCCATTCAGCTGGATGGCGCAAATGCTTCCGCCTGGATGAAGAAAGGCCAGGCGCTGAGCGGCATGGAAAAATTTGATGATGCCCTCTCTGCCTACAATGAGTCAACCCGGCTTGACTCCAAGCTGGCTGAGGCCTGGTATGCCAGCGGCCTGGCTTATGCCCGCCAGGGAAGCTACAACGAGTCCATAGCGGCTTTTGATAAAGCGATAGCTCTGCATCCCCGGGTTGCACTCTCCTGGTATGGCCGGGGCATTGCCCTGGCGAATCGGGGAGATTATAACGAATCCCTGCAGGACTTTGATAAAGCCATTGAGCTGGACGGCAATCTGGCAGTAGCCTGGTACAGCAAAGCCCTCATATCCGCGGACCTGGGCAGAGATAACGAATCCATGGAGGCTCTGAAAAAGACGGTAGACCTGGATTCCGAGAACGAAGACGCCTGGTTTGACCTGGGTCTGGCCTTTGCAAATCAGGGAGACTATTTCAATGCCCTTCCAGCATTCAATAATGTTACCGATTTGAATCCGATAAATTCTCTCGCCTGGGAGAAGAAGGGCGACGCTCTTCTCGCACTGGGCAGATATTTCGAGTCTGCAGAGGCATTTGAAAGGTCTCTTAAGATTGAGCCGAAGAGCGCTGTCGCCTGGCAGGGCAACGCACTTGCCCTGCGCCAGTCTGGAAGATACCGCGAGTCCATCGATGCCTACAACAAGAGCCTTGAGCTGGACCCGAAGAATGCAGCATCCTGGAACGGCAAGGCCCTTGCCTATGCGGAATTGAAGGACTACAATCTCTCGCTAGGCATGTTTGAGAGGGCCATAGAGCTTGATCCAGAAGAGGTCGGATTCTATTACAACAAAGCCATAGTGCTCAACGAAATGGAAAGCTACAGCGAGGCGGCGGCCATTCTGAGAAGCTCCGTCGCGCTTCACCCAGATTGTGCCGTATGCTGGAATCGCCTGGGGCTTTCTCTGGCCAAACTGGAGCTGTTTCGCGAGGCGATAAAAGCATATGATCAAGCTATCGCGCTCGATGCTAATTACTTGGAGCCTTGGAATAACCGGGGCATTGCTCAGATAATGGGCTACGAGGATTATACAGAGGCACTCAAGAGCTTTGACATGGCCATAAAGATCGATCCCAAATGCATTCCCGCCTGGGCCAATAAGAGCAATGCGCTTAAATTGGCAGGCCGCGGCCCGGAGGCAAATGATGCCCTGGAAAAGGCCAAAAAGCTGGGGTACCTGCCACCTGAATCCTAACTGAATCCTAAATATATTTTTAGACCTTGCAAACTGAGGTGGGGCTTTCGTGCCCAGGGCCTGAGTTGAGGGAAGTAGATCGCAAGCACTGGCCTGCTCAGCAAGACTCCGTTGATAGCACGGCGATCAAAGCCGCGTCGCCTTTAGAGCCGGGATGCTCAGATCGAGTGGGCTGGTCTAGGGTCGATCTAGGGCCGATGCACAATTTTCAAACCTCACCGGTCCAGCGTTGAGGGTTGGCTTGTGTCCTGCGACGCGTTTTTGCCGCAAGCGAGCCTAGCATCAAAATGAGTCCCCAAAGATAATAAAGACACCCATCAAGCGCATGCATAAGATTCCATAGCATCGGACAATCGACGGAAAAATATTTTAGAAAAAATAGGTGTACCTGAAATCCTCAATCACGGCTTGTTCTTGTACTTCTCAGTGGGGAATTGGGCCATGCTGGCGTTCCAGGCGGGCTTCATTGTGGATATCGATGTGTTGCGGCAGGTGCAATCGAATATGCCCTTTTGGCTGCCGAAATCCTTATCGAAATTCTTGGACGGAATGTCAAAGAAACCGCCGCTGCAACAGGGTAGCCAGTCTTCTCCCCAGGTGGATTTGGACTTCTTGATATCGAGGGTCATGGTCTTCTGGACACTAAAGTCTCCGACATAATTGTTGTCTATCTCAATTATGCTATTCTTCCAGCCCTGCTTATTTGCGAACTTCGGTGTGTTGACCTTTTTCATGGGCATAGTAAATAGCTCGCCAACATGCAGTGTGCCTTGGGTTATATCATCGTCAATCTTCATCTTCAGGAAACCTTTGCCATCGGCCACGTCATTGGGTCCAGTGCAGTTGATTTCAATGGCGATATCGCCCTTAACGGCGCGCGCATATTCTATCTGTCTATGCATAGAGGCCGACTCCTGATAGCTCTTGGCCTCATTCTTATCCTTAAGCAGAGAATTGTAGCCCACGGGATGAGAAGCATACCATCCTGTTCCATAGGCAAATGTGGTCGGAGACTGAATATTATCATACTGCTTGGTATATGTGATAGCGCTATTCGCGCTTCCGTACTTCTTTTTCCATTGCCCAGTTGTCAGGTCGATCATCCAGTAAGTATTATCTGTGCTAACTACCGATTTCTGCTCGTCATAGAGTATATCGGCATAATCCATGGTTCCGCTTCCGTGAGCATACTCCAGCATGGAGAGGTTATTGGTATTGACCTTCATATATTCCATGGAATAACCTGTCCCGCTAACATCGCTCGTCATATCATGCTTATGTTTCACAGATTCCTGGCCAGGGTTAAAATCATAGTTTGTGGCCCAGGAAACGCTAGCAGTTATCAAGAGCAGAATAAGCGCTGATCCTATCCCTACTACATAACGTCTCATATGAATCCCTCTTCTACACGCACTATTAAGCAGAGGCAATTTGCACATAGTTATATTTAATCCTTTTCTAGTATGATTAAACAGATAATTCTAAAATGCATTTATCTTTTAATGTTAAATTAATATAAAGATTACTGATCTAATCATACTGAATCGACAATCTTATATACCAACAGAATGCAATTGGTAGCCCAACTCCATTAAGCGAATTGAGACAGGTGTGCATTGGCATGCACATCTGTAATTTTCCATCTGGTCAGCGGGATTGCTTTTTTTCTCCGGATGGAACTCCCCTTGGTTTCTTCTGCGTCCATTTCAGATTCTATTCTGAGCGACAGACGGCTAAAAGACCCAAAATGGTTCCCGCCCTTTTTTTATGTACCCGGAATAGTTCTCCCGGATCATGCTCCCAGATTATTCACCTGGATTATTCACCTGGATTATTCACCCGGATTCCGAATGGATTTGTCTCACCAGTGAACTTTCTCAATGCGGTCAATCAAAATTTATTTAGTCAGGATCTGTCGACGCTTTCCGATCATAATTTTTCCTAACTTTTATGACGGGCTCTTAAATATCTATAAATAATCTACCTGGCCCTTTGCCTCTTGGAGGCTAGTGATATGGCCATGCAAACAAAAACAAAGGATGAAGTCTTTGAAGCAATTGATAAATATAATGTGAGATTTGTCAGAATCTGGTTTACTGATATCCTGGGAGTTCCCAAGAGCTTTGCCATCAACCCCAATGAGCTGGAGGGTGCATTCTCTGAGGGCATGGGCTTTGACGGCTCTTCCATCGAGGGCTTTGCCCGAATTCACGAATCTGATATGGTCGCTAAGCCTGACCCAACAACCTTCCAACTCATCCCCTGGAGACAGCAGGAGAACGGCGTTGCCCGAATGTTCTGCGACATTCAAAATCCTGACGGCACTCCCTATGAGGGCGATCCAAGAAACGTCCTGAAGAAGAATCTGGAGCGCCTCAAGGATAAGGGCTACAACTTCCTGGTAGGCCCGGAGCTTGAGTTCTTCTACTTCAAGAATGAGTGCAGCACAGAGATCCTGGACAACGGCGGATACTTCGACCTGACCACTGCGGATAATGCTTCCGACCTGCGCCGGGACACCATTTTAGCCCTGGACTCCATGGGCATAGATGTTGAGTACAGCCACCATGAGGTCGCCCCATCCCAGCATGAGATCGATCTGCGCTACAGGGATGCTCTGGGAATGGCAGACACGGTGATGACCTACAAGATCACCGTCAAGGAGATCGCCCGCCGCTACGGCTACCATGCCAGCTTCATGCCCAAGCCAATCTTCGGCCAGAACGGAAGCGGAATGCACGTACACCAGTCTCTCTTCCAGGGAAAGAGAAATGTGATGTTCGATCCGGCTGATAAGTATCACCTCTCCGATGAGGGCAAGTATTACATCGCCGGCCTTCTCAAGCATGCGCCCGAGATCACTGCGGTCACCAATCAGTGGGTCAACTCCTACAAGCGCCTGGTGCCCGGATATGAGGCTCCGGTCTACATCTGCTGGGCAAGGAGAAACAGATCCGCCCTGGTCAGAGTGCCCATGTACAAGCCCGGAAAGGAGGCTGCCACCAGAGTCGAGTTCAGAAGCCCCGATCCAGCCGCCAACCCGTACCTGGCATTCTCAGTCATGCTCGCCGCAGGCCTTGCCGGCATAGCCAACAAGTACGACCTGCCTGCCCCACAGGAGCAGGACATCTACCATATGAGCGATGAGGAGAGAGCTAAGGCCGGAATCACCTCTCTGCCGGGAAGCCTGAATGATGCCATAGAGCTTACTGAAGGAAGCAAGCTCATTCGCGAGGCGCTGGGCGAGCACGTCTTCAATGCATTCATCGCCAACAAGAAGGCAGAGTGGGACGCCTATCGCACCAATGTCACCCAATGGGAGCTGAACCGCTACTTACCTCTGCTCTAGAGCCCTTAACCAGGGCTTACATTTTTATTTTTGCTGTTAGAATTGCATCTAGAAAATCGTTCTGTAATAATATCGAGGTAAAATCGTGAAGAGGAATCTGCCCGCGTCTGCCGGCGTTGATCATAAGTATTATGAATGTTTCTTAAATAGATATAAAACATTTATTGCGATCAATTCTTGCCCACCAAACTACAGTCAAGCAAGACTTGCATCGGTAGGTCAGCATCAAACCCGTGGAAAGGTCGATGGATGGAGTCTTAGATTACTATGCCAAGGATAAGAAGGGAGCTATACAATAAAGAAATCTGTGCCTGCTCTATCTTCGGTGCTATGAACAGAAATGGTGAGCGCTTCACCGGAGAAGGCGTCATGTTAGCCATTGCCAATATGCATGTGCGGGGCAATGGTTTGGGTGGTGGCTTTGCAGCCTACGGCATATACCCGCATTATGAGGATTACTATGCTTTCCACCTGATGTTCACCGGCAGGAGCCTTCAAGATAAGATCTCTGCAAAAAAGGAGTTGGATGGCTTTCTCAGCCGGAACTTCGATGTGGTCTTCGATGAAGAGATCCCCCACAGAGATGAGTCGACGGTAACCGATCCGCCTCTGATCTGGCGATACTTCGTCCTTCCTAAGAAAGAGGGTGACGATGCAGTGCTCGCCGACGAGGATTACGTTGTGAGCAAGATCATGTGGATCAACACCAAGATAGAGAATGCCCATGTATTCTCATCCGGCAAGAACATGGGCTGCTTCAAAGGCGTGGGCTATCCCGAGGATATCGGAGAGTACTTCATGCTTGATGAGCTCTACAGAGCCTACACCTGGACGGTGCACGGCCGTTTCCCCACCAATACCCAGGCCTGGTGGGGCGGGGCCCATCCCTTCAGTCTCCTCGATACGACCGTCGTTCACAACGGCGAGATCTCTTCTTACGGCACCAATCGATGGTATCTGGAGATGTACGGCTATGCCTGCACCCTTCAGACCGACACTGAGGTTATAGCCTATGCCGCAGACCTGCTTATGAGAAGGCAGCATCTTCCCATTGAGATTGTAGCCAAGATCCTCGCTCCGCCCATCTGGAATGCCATCGATCGCATGAACGATTCGGAGAGGAGGCTTCTCACCACACTGAGAATGGTATATGCTCCCCTGCTTATGAACGGGCCTTTTGCGGTAATCATCGGCCAGTCCAACAGGATGATCGGCCTCACAGACAGAATCAGGCTCCGGCCTCTTACTGCGGCTACTAATGGAGATATGTTCTATCTCTCATCCGAGGAAGCATCCATCAGACTCATTTCGCCAAAGCTTGATCGGGTCTGGACGCCCAATGGTGGAGAACCGGTTATAGGCGAATTAAATAGCATGAGGAAGGTTTTGCAATGAAATCATTCGTCTTTCCAGAGTTTCAGATCATAAGGGACGAAGAGAAATGCGGGCAGTGTAGGGGTTGCGAAAGGCAGTGTGCTTTTGGCACTCACACCTACGACCCGGTGGCTGATCGGCTGATCTCCGATAACTACAAGTGCGTCGGATGTCAGAGATGCGTTATCTTCTGTCCTAAAGACGCCATCGAGGTCCGGCCCACGCCCTCGTTCTATCGACCTAATGCTTCCTGGTCACGCGAGAAGCTGGAGGATCTGAAGAAACAGGCCGAGACTGGCGGAGTGATCCTCACCGGATCCGGCAACGATAAGCCATTTAGAATCTACTGGGACCATATCGTGCTCAATGCATCTCAGGTCACCAATCCGTCCATCGATCCCCTGAGGGAGCCCATGGAGCTGCGCACCTTCCTGGGAGCCAAACCCGACCTGATGGACATATCAGTGAAGGACGGAGATGTAGAGATCAAGACAAGCCTCTCGCCAAATCTGGTGGTGCAGACTCCCATACTCTTCTCGGCCATGTCCTATGGTGCCATAAGCTACAATGCCTTCCGCGCCCTGGCGACGGCAGCCTGCAAGTCCGGGACCTACTTCAACACCGGTGAGGGCGGCCTTCCTCTCGAGATGAGGGAGGAGTTTGGAAGATGCGCCATTGTGCAGGTGGCCTCAGGACGCTTCGGCATCGATGC
>DAONES010000058.1:0-12101 GCA_035403205.1 Methanothrix sp.
CTCCGCTGCCATATCCTCGACGCTTCTTTCTACCAGGTCTTTTTCCGAGAACATCTTCATTCCTCCAGCATCTTCAGGAATATCTGATGAATCCTTGGGTCCGGGGTCAATTCCGGATGAAAGGCCAACGCCAGCAGGTTTTTCTGCCGTGCCGCGACCACCGTCTCCCCGATGCTCGCCAGCACCTGCACGCCTTCGCCCACCTCTCCGATGGCCGGAGCGCGGATGAAGACTGCTCGGTATGGCTTGTCCAGTCCCGCTACCTGCAGGTCCGCCTCAAAGGACTCTTTCTGCGGCCCGAAGGCGTTTCGGTTGATCTTGATGTCCATGAGTCCCAGGGGTCTCACGCGGTGGTCGTTGCCACCTATGATCTCCTTAGAAACAAGCACCAAGCCTGCACAGGTTGCTAAAATGGGCTTGCCGGAGAGGGCGGCAGCCTTCAGCTCTTCTGTGAGCCCGTGGCTCTCCAGTTGGCGGCAGATGGCAGTGCTCTCCCCGCCCGGCAGAACCAGAGCATCACACTCCTCAGTCTGGCCCCTCTTTCTGACCAGCACAGCCTGAACCTTTCCACTGCTCGCTCTCTCCAGGGCTAAAACGTGCTCAGATACGTCTCCCTGCAGAGCCAGAACGCCAATCTTCGCCACTTGCCTTACCAGCCTCTGCTCTGCAAAGCCTCGGACTCGGGAATCGTTGAAGCATCAAGTCCCTTCATGGCCGCGCCCAGGCCTTTGGAGACCCTTGCCAGGAGGGCAGCATCGTCGTAATGATGAACCGCCTCAACAATGGCCTTTGCCATCGCCGCTGGGGTTTCCGACTTGAAGATGCCCGAACCCACAAAAACTCCGTCTGCACCAAGCTGCATCATCAAAGCAGCATCAGCCGGAGTAGCAACGCCACCTGCGGCAAAGTTGACCACGGGCAGGCGCTGCATTCGGGCGCACTCTTTAACCAGATCCAGATCTGCCTCGATCTCCCGCGCCACCTTCATAAGCTGAAGATCATCCATGCCCTTCAGGCTCCTGATCTGGCCCTGAATCATCCTCATATGCAGGACCGCCTGGCTCACGTCACCAGTTCCCGCTTCGCCTTTGGTCCTGATCATGGCCGCGCCTTCTTTGATGCGTCGGCAGGCTTCTCCCAGGTTTCGAGCGCCGCAGACGAAAGGAATGGTGAACTTGGTCTTCTCGATATGAAACTCATCTGCAGGAGTCAGCACCTCCGACTCATCCACCATGTCAACGCCGAGCGCCTCCAAAACCTGGGCCTCGACAAAGTGGCCGATCCTTGCCTTGGCCATGACGGGAATGGTCACCGCATTGATGATGGCCTCGATAATTGCCGGGTCTGCCATCCTGGCCACGCCTCCCATCTTTCTGATATCGGCAGGCACGGCGTGCAGGGCCATTACGGCCACAGCACCAGCTTCTTCAGCTATGACGGCCTGCTCCGGGGTTGTGACGTCCATGATGACGCCCCCCTTCTGCATCTTTGCGAAACCGCGCTTGAGCAGTTCCGTACCAAATCTCAGATTTTCAAGCTCCATGAATTGCCCCAAGCCTTCTTAAATGCCCGGCTAATGCAGTGAGAATAAATAAACTTTTGGGCAGGCGGGCAGCCTGCCCTTATGCCTCTTATGGCATGTAGTTTTCGTAGATATAGATATCCTTGTCACCGCTCCGATCATCGGTCCAGACGATTCTTCCCGTCTTGATGCGCGGCTGGGTCTGGTTGCCGGCATCGGTGCAGATCGCCTTCTCCTTCTGAACATTGCGGTCGTAGACATAGATATCCCAGTTGCCGTTGCGGTTGTCCTGATAAACAATGACACCGTTTTCAATATCCGGATTGGTCTCATCAGCCTGGCTATTGGTAATCTGGACTTCCTTGCTGGTGTTCTGGTCATAGGCAAAGACATCCCAGTTGCCATTGCGGTTGTCCTGCCAGACCACAGTATGCCCGTCGGTAGCAGCATTGGTCTGGTCGCTGGCGTCGCTTGTCAGCGCCACCGGACTGCTTCCCTGTTTCCACATCCAGATGTCCCAGCTGCCTTTCTTGTTATCCTGGTATACCACATAGTCTCCTCCAGCACGCGGTTTAATGCCGTTGGGCGGATAGTCTGGGGTTACCTCCTTTTCGTAGAGCGGTCTCACATAGACCATCCAGCCAAAGTAGTTCTTTCGCAGGTAAGCCAGGTAATCCTCGCTGAGGGAGACGGGCGTGACATTCTCCAGGCCGTAAACCAGCTCAGTTGAATTGACAATGGATATATCAAAGGTTCGAATGCTCCAGTAATCCTCGATCTTATACTGATTCAGAGGATTGCGGGATATCCAGGCTATGATGCTGCCGTCGATATCCGGATACATATCCTCATAGGGGCCAGCGGCGATGGGCAGTTCCAGTTCCTGGGCCAGGCTGTAGACATAGATATCCGGTTTTCCGGTGCGATTGTCCATCCAGGCCACATAGTATCCCACCTGGTCATTGCCTCCCACAACCGGGTAGCTCTGGTCGCCAGGCGCCTTGCAGATGATGCTCATCTGTCCCGCGGCTACGGGGACTGTCCTTGGCCTTCCGCTGTGGGTGTTAAGCCAGACCAGCTTTTCATCCATGTTGGGTTTGACCTGGCCGGGTCCCACCTGAATCAGCTCATCCTTCCAATTGGAGAGATCCAGCTTGCGAATGGAGGTATCCGGATCAGTGCCATCCACATAAGCGATGTATTTCCCAGATACTACGGGGTTTGTCTGCTCACCCGGTCTGGGGTAGGTCTTGCCCCACTTCTTATCCCAGAAATAATAGGCGATATCTTTGCTCTTGGCATCTTCCCAGGCAATGGTATTTCCGGATACATCTGGATAAAGCTGATCTCCGCCTTCCGTCAGCCGGGTCTCATTTCCAGCTACCAGATCTTTGACATAGACATCAAAGTCGCCTTTTCTGTTATCCTGCCATACGACCAGATTGCCGCTAATAACGGGATACATCTGCTGGCCTGCACCCTTGTAGATGGCAACGCTCTCATTGGTAGCGAGATCCTGCACATAGATATCCCAGTTGCCGCTGGAATTGTCCATCCAGACTACCTTGTCCCCGGAGATCGAGGGCCAGGTCTGATCTTTCTTGCCGGTAGCGATAACCGATTCAGCGCCCGTGGTCATATTCTTTAAATAGATATCTGCATCTCCATTTCTGTAGTCCGCCCAGACAACTTTGTCCCCTGAGGCTTTTGGGTAAAGCTGATCCCAATCTCCTTTGGAGATCGGCTTTTCGGATCGTGTGAAGAAATCAAAGCCAAAGATGTTCCAGTTTCCTCCCCGATTGTCGCTCCATACCAGCAAGCTGCCGTTGGTGCTGGGGTAATCTGTGGAGAGCAGAAGCAGCGGATCGGAGTCGATGTATCTCCACTTGATCTGAGTGTATCCGTTGCTGTTATCCATCCAGACAACTTTATCTTTGCTCAATATCTTCGAAGAGCCATAAGGCTTGACCCGGTATGGGTCACCCTTTCCGTCGTTGGGCGACTGGATCAGGGGCAGGGTTGCGATTGGAATCTCTACACCTTTAACCAGATCATAGAGGTAGATGTCCGGATCTCCTCCGCGTTCATCAAGCCAGGCAATATATCTGCCGAAAACACATGGGGAGCCCTGGTTGGCCGTATTTGTGACAATGGCTCTCTCCGTTTTGGTAGTGAGGTTATAAGCATAGATATCCCAGTTGCGAACGCTGCTGTTGGGCGCATTCCTGCCGTCCGCCCAGACTACGGTGTCTCCATATATCCAGGCTGGGACCTGGTTTTTTGGCTCCGTGCAGATCGGTGTTTCTTTATTTGTGGTCAGGTTGTAAAGATATATATCCCATTTGTCGGTTCGTTTGTCTGCCCAAGCCACATTCTCCCCGCTGACTACAGGCGAGAGCTTGCCGCCCTTGTCATTGGTTAACTGTCTCTGCTCGCCCTTTTTAATGTCATACAGATATATCTGGTCGTCTCCTGTGTCGTTGTTCAGCCAGATGACATAATTTCCATCGATCATGGAATATCTGTGATCTGAAGTGCCTTCTGTTATCTGCTTCTCCTTTCCTTTTAGTAGGTCATAAAGGAATACATCGAGATAGCCGTTTCTTTTGTCAGTATAGATAACATAGTTGCTGCTGATGTCGGGGCTACTATGATCTATCTTGTCATCAGTGATGGCCCTTTCTTTGCCTGTGGTGGTGTTATAGAGATAGACGTTGTAATTGCCATTGCGATTGTCGGTCCAGACTATGTCGTCTCCGGAGATGGAGGGATTGGTCTGATTATAGGGACCACTGCTTATGGACATATCCGCCAGGATTTTGAAGTCGTACATCGTGATATCCGGATCATCCGGACCCCGTTTGTATTCCGTCCAGACTACACCACGACTGCCGATGGCCGGCTCCATCTTTATTGTTCCCGGCGCCAATTGGAAGTCTTTGCCAGTATTGATATCATAAAGGTCGATATCGGTGTGGTTGTTGAGGTAGGCTATGTAGCCACCGAAAACCTTGGGGTCCGTCTGCATCCCTGGTTTAGTAAGCGTAGTGGTTTTCTGAGAAGCAATATCCATGAATGCTATATCGGACTCCCCGGTGCGATTATCCGCCCAGGCCACGATGTTGCCGTTAATAGAAGGAAATGACTGATCATTCGGTCCGGTGGAGATCGCTGACTCCTTTTCGCTGGCAATATCAAACATATATACGTCAAAATCACCAGAGCGCTTATCCATCCAGACAATTTTATCGCCATTGATTCTGGGCTCAATCTGCTCACCCTTTCCGGCGGAAACGACGCTCTTTTCCTTAGTTATCATGTCGTAGAGATCGATTCTATAAGTGCCTTCTTGATCATCCGCCCAAACCACCCGGTCATTGCTGATGTCTGGCTGGGTCTGGTTGCCTTCATCGGCAGTTATTACCGATTCGGTGCGATTGACTGCATCGTACATATAAATGTCCGCATTGCCGGCACGCATGTCCTGCCAGACGATGCGCTCTCCGGATACCGAAGGATTGATCTGGAAGAAGGGATTGATGCATACCCATCTTTCCAGTCCGGTCTCCAGGTCGTACATGAATATGTCGAAGTTTCCACTCCTGTTATCCGACCAGGCCACAATATGTCCGTCTATGGCCGGCTGCATCTGCTCCGAGCCTACTAAGATGGCTATGGGACGCTCTTTTCCATAATCCGCCCCAAAGGCAGCGCCAGCAGAGAGAAGTGCTGCCGTTATGATCATAATGGATATTACCTTGTGCATCATATCACTCTGTGATCGATTTGTTATCTATCTCGCAGGGTTCATCTGGCGAACCAGTATAAGGACTTTTCTCGACGTTTGTCGTGGGAGCTCATTTGCATATCTATTTTTAATTCATACTAATTTATCGGATCATGGTTCTGCCCAGCGTTACCAGAAAGATGGCTAAAAGCAGCCAGCTTAAAAATCAACTCTACCGTTGCAAAATATCTGAATATGCCTACTGGATACCATTTTACCTGGGTCTTGGCTGTGAATACCATGGTGCTGAAATAGATGTTATCCAGAAAGTTGAGATCCCCCTGTGGGGTGAGGTTTGGGCTCTCTGTGTCTATCTTCTCTACGATTATTCCGTTGCCCAGCCAGAAGATGAGGGAAAAGACCACAATGATAAAACAGCTGAGAAATACCATGTGCCTGGGCCGGATGCCATAGCCGCATGAGATCCAGGCAATTCCATCCAGGAGTTTGGACCAGTTGATCATAAGATGCATTTTTTCCCGGTAGACCAGCGTATTTTCTGCCTGACTCATGCGACGATAATTGTAGTAGCAATCGTCTGCATCCTCGAACCATTCCAGGTTAAAATTTGCCGTACCTGCAAATTGAGCTCCCCGGAATAATGCTTCTTTGCGGAAACGGGCGCTTCGAAAGTCAGCCTGATTTAAAAAAAAAGAGACCTCGAGAACTGTGCCTCTCTTTCGAAGGTCACTTGCTCGAAGATTGCAGGTCTCTTGAATTTTCCCAGGCCGAAAATTGCCTCCTCCTGAAAGAATGCGCCTCTTTAGCTGGCTTCTCGCAGCCGATGAGGGGCAGGTCCAGCCTGGAAATATCGATATCGCCAGCTATTACCACATGATCGTAGATAAGCGGATCGCCATTTTCGATCCTGGTCAGAAGCTCTGTGGCTTCGATTACGGGAAGATGCGATTTTCTTGTGATAACTCTCGGCCTCTGCGGATGATAATTGTACACTTCGGGCTCAAATCAGCAATGACTATATATTCCTTGTGTCAACCCCTTAACCACACCGGGGGAACAAAGTTGAAGGATTATCTTATAATGGATGATGTCAAGCTTGATAATAAAAGGGTCCTGGTACGAGTGGACTTCAACTCTCCCATGGACCCGAACGGAAACATTCTGGATGATAAGCGCATAAGAAGCCACCTGGATACTCTGCGTGCGCTGGAGGACTGCCGGGTGGTTCTCATGGCGCATCAGAGCCGGGCCGGCAAGAAGGACTATACCACTCTGGAGGCCCATGCTCGCCTGGCGACTCGGCTTCTACGTCGCGATGTCACCTACATAGACGACATATTCGCTTCTCATGCCCAGAGCGCCATAAAGTCGATGATGCCGGGCGATATTCTTCTTCTGGAAAATACTCGCTTTTATGCAGAAGAGAACATGAACAGGAGTCCTGCCGATCATGCCAAGAGCCACATGGTGAAAAAGCTGGCACCGCTATTTGATATTTTCATAAATGATGCATTTGCGGTATCTCATCGCTCTCACTGCTCAGTTGTGGGCTTCACCGAGGTGCTGCCCAGTTTCGCCGGGCTGCTCATGGACAAGGAGATCACGGCACTGGATAAGGGCTTGAAGGGCAATGAGCACCCGACGGTCTTCTCGTTGGGTGGGACGAAGGCAGACGATTCCATCAAAGTCACCCAGAATGTTCTCGGTCGCGGCGGCGCTGACAAGGTTCTCACCTCGGGCGTCGTGGCCACGGTCTTCATGATGGCGGCCGGCATTGATGTGGGCGAGGCTAATCGCAAGTTCGTGGAGGACCAGGAGTATCTGGACCAGATCCCCATTGCGGCAAAGCTTCTGCATGACTATCCTGGCAAGATCGAAATGCCTGTGGATGTGGCTTTGAACCAGAATGGCGAGCGGGTGGATACTGCCGTCAGCAAGCTTCCTACGGCTTTGCCCATTGCCGACATTGGCCTGGAGACCATTGTCGTATATTCCAAGTATCTGAAGGAGGCCAAGGTTACCGTTCTCAATGGGCCGACGGGCATCTTCGAGAAGGAGAACTTCCGGCTGGGAACAGCTGAGCTATTGAAAGCGGCTACCGAGTCAGGCTATTCCATTGCAGGCGGCGGTCATAGCGTGGCGGCCATTGAGCAGCTGGGCCTGGAGTCCAAATTCACCCATGTGAGCATGGGTGGCGGTGCGTCCATCACCTATCTCTCCGGTGAGCCATTGCCTGGAATTGAAGCTCTCAAGAAAGCGGCTCTCCGGGCACGAAAGGCCTGATCGCTTCAGGGCAGGCTCTCCAGCAATCTTTTTCGGCATGCATTCAGGATGGCAGAGGGATCGCCAGTCGCCTCCATGGCGGCAGCCGACCTGTGTCCTCCGCCATCGCCAGCATGGGCTCTGGCTACTTCTCCCAGGAGCTTTGCCAGGTTGATGCCGCTCCGCGTAGCGCCGCGGCTGGAGCGGGCACTGATGCGGACGGTATCGCCCTTTCCGTGCCGTCCCGCCACGAAGGCCACGTCTGCACCCAAATCCACCAGGGCCATGGCAGCGGAACCCTCGAAGGAATTGACCTCTGTGCAGGCAACAAGCCAGTCGCCCTGGCGCGTCACCTCGGCACGGGAAGCTGCTTTGAGTAGGGCAATTCTCTGCGATAGGTCCACGGGCACGGAAAGGGCCTCCTGCGCTTTTTCATAGTCGACCTCTCCTGCCTTCAGTATCTCGGCTGCCGTCAGGAAGGTGTCGGGCGAGGCGCGCTTGAATCGGCCAGTGTCAGCGATCAGGCCGGCCATGAGCCCCAGGGCAATTCTCTCGTCGATCTTCATGCTGTTTTCTTTTAAAATAGTCCAGACGATCTCTGCTGTGGATTTGGTGGGCTTTTGAATGAAGAAGAGGGCCCCATCCAGCAGTCCCTCGTCCAGGTGATGGTCTACCAGGGCATAGCTTGCCGGCAGTCTGTCGCCCAGCTGAGTCTTCACCGAGGTGTCCACGATGACTACCAGGTCGTAGTCATCCATTGGCGGATTGATCAGAATTCGCGCGCCGAGGATATTGGCCAGGGAGGCGCCTGTGCGGCTCAGATCATCTGTCGCGCCGATTGTCCCCCCAAAGGCCCGGCTCAGGGCAAAGCTGCAACCGATGGCGTCAGGATCGGCGTTTCTGTGGCAGAGGTAGAGGACATTTTTGTACGGGCGGATGCAAGCACCATACTGCTCCTCGCTGATGTGCATGGCTGCTATCTAGAGCAGTAAGAATTGATATAGATTTTCCAGATGATGCAATCTAGCATAATAATCGATCCTGCTATTATCTCGAACTGTAAAAAGATTTAAATAGTTTGGGTGGAGAATATCTTAAATTAGATTCTGGAGAAGATATATGGAACTGCCAATTTATGCGGAAAATGCGCTGACATTAATTGGCCTGATCGGCTGTCTGATTGGTTCGATTGTAATGCTGGTCAGCATTATAAGGTTAAATTAAGTGGGCTTCTCATCCCTTCTTCAATCCCTGTGGCCCGCGGTGCTCTCATAGATCTCACGCAGCCTTCCAGCGATCGCTGGGGTGAGCCTCCTATCGACCACATCAAGAAATGTCTCTGCGCATTGGGGAGCTATGCAAAGCAGGCATTCCGATCCGTCCATGGCCCGCTCTGCAAAATACTTCAGGTCATCATCCGGTAGCTTCTCCAATCGGGACAGAAAATCATCTCTATCGTTTATGCAGTAGCCGGAGAGCGCTGTGAGAATGCCCCCTGCGGTCTCAGAATCGCTGCATGGCGCAAGCTTCTTAATTATCGAGATATCCTTCTGGTTGAGTTTCTTCATGGTTATCTCTTACTGACTTCTATTTCATTGTTAATGGGGTTTTCGGCCCGGGAACATTGACCGGGGAGACTGTCTGCGTTGGCTCTCGACATAGCTCGAAGGATCTCGGCAGACCGGATGAATGACTTTAGGGCTTGAATTTCCGAAGGATTAAATTCATATGATCGCGGCAAGATTTATATGCAGATGGCATTCAATTAACTATTGTGATGTGAGGATAAATGATCGCTGATTCGAGGGTCCGATGCAATTGAAATCCCCATGCGAGCAGATCGTCTGGGACGTATTGCCCAGCATCAGGGCGGCAATCGCCGAGGAGCTGGTCCAGAGAGGAATAACCCAGAAGGAGATCTCCAGGATGCTGGGCATCACGCCTCCGGCTGTGTCCCAGTATGTCTCTAAGAAGAGAGGCTACAATATAGAATTCAGGGAAGACATCCGCCAGTCCATTGCAGTGCTGGCTGAAGATCTGATCGCGGGAAGTGTGGAAGGCAATGCACTTGTGCCGAGGATCTGTCAGATCTGTCGAATGCTGCAGGATGATGAATCGGCTTGCATTTCCACCAAATGCAAGGGAATTTGAAATGGATAGGGCGGAAAAATTCGAAGACCTGAAGACCGGTATTGCAGCAAAAGAACGGGTCCTGGTGGCTTACTCGGGAGGCGTGGACAGCAGCCTTCTGGCGGCAGTGGCGCATGATGCTCTTAGGGGGGATGCCCTGGCGGTGATCCTGGACTGCGATACCATGCCCAGACGCGAGCTGGAACATGCAAAGGAGCTGGCGGAATTGCTGGGGCTCAATTATCGGGTGGCAGAGTTTCCGATCATGAAAGAAGAGCAGTTCTGTGGCAATCCGGCCAATCGCTGCTACATCTGCAAGAAAAGGTCCGCTGCGATTTTAAAGAGCATCGCCAGAGCAGAAGGGATAAGCTGCATCGCTGATGGCGTAAACCTCTCAGATTATAATGATTATCGGCCCGGAATTGCCGCCTGCGATGAAGAAGGAATCTGGCACCCTTTTGTGGATGCTGCCATCACCAAGGAGGATATTCGCATCCTGGCGAAGGGCCTGGGACTGCCCGTCTGGAATAAGCCTTCTGCAGCCTGCCTTGCTTCCAGAATACCTTACGGCCAGCCGATTACTCAGGGGAGCCTGAGAATGGTCGATGAGGCGGAACAGTACCTGATGAGCCTGGGCTTCCTGACGCACCGGGTGCGATGCCACGGCCGCCTGGCAAGGATCGAGCTTCTAGTGCAGGATATGGCCCGGGCCATGGTCTGCCGCGATGAGATCGCGAGAAAGTTCAAAGCGATCGGATTTGACTACGTTGCCCTGGATATGGAGGGCTTTCGCAGCGGCAGCATGGACGAAAGCCTGATGAAAGATGGACCCGCAAAAGAGGCCTTATGGACGTCAGGGCGATAAGAGAGGACTTTGCTCTCCTCAAAGATGTAATTTATCTGGATAGCGCTTCTACCAGCCTGACTCCGCAGCCAGTTCTGGATGCAATTTTAGATTACTACCGAGGCTACAAGGCCAATGTGGGCCGGGGAGTCTACCGCACTGCGCAGCTCGCCGACCAGCGCTACCGGGATGCTCACCGCAAAGCAGGCGATTTCATAGGCGGGGGCATGGATGGTATGACTGTCTTTACCAGAAACGCCACCGAATCCATCAATATAGTTGCCAGCGGCCTGAAATGGAAGAAGGATGACCGCATCGTCACTACTCTTATGGAGCATCACTCCAATCTCCTACCCTGGATGAGGCTGAAGGAAAAGGGCCTGAATCTGCAGATCATAAAGCCGGACCGGACGGGGATGATCGATCCGGCGGATTTTGAGAGGGCGATTACAAAAGATACCCGTCTGGTGGCAGTAGGCCAGCTGTCCAACTCCCTGGGCACTGTCCTCCCGGTAAAGGAGATCGGCAGGATCTGCCGGGAAAGGGGGGCGGCGCTGCTGGTTGACGGCGCCCAGTCCGTGCCTCACATGCCAGTAGACGTAAATGAAATATATTGCGATTTTCTCTGCTTTTCCGGCCACAAGATGCTCGCTCCAATGGGAAGCGGCGTTCTCTGGATGAGAACTGATGAGGAGGTAGAGCCGCTTCTGGTGGGCGGAGGCATGGTGCAGGATGCCTCTCTAGAGGGGTACGACATCAAGAAGGGCTATGAGGGCTATGAAGCCGGCACGCCAGACATATCCGCGGGCATCGGCCTGGGCACAGCTGTGGACTACCTTGAACGGGCTGGCATGGAGGAGGTCCACAATCACGAGCAGAAGTTGACTGCAAAGCTTCTGGCCGGCCTGGCTGAGATCAGGGGGGTGCGGGTTTTTGGCCCAGACTCAAGCGGCTGCGGGGCAGCGCACGGCGGCGTGGTCTCCTTTGCAGTGGAGGGCCTCTTGCCTCATGAGGTGGCGCTCATGCTCGACCAGGCGAGCAGCATTTGCGTTCGGTCCGGCCATCACTGTTGCATTCCCCTGATGAAGCATCTGGGGCTGAAATACGGCACCGTGCGCGCCTCGCTTTACCTGTACAACACAGAGACGGATATCGAGAAGCTGCTGACGACTCTGGAGCAGATCGCCAGGATGGCTTAAGAAATGCAGGAAAGGGCAGCATGATGATCAGAGAATACCGGTGTCTGAAGGTTGATGGCAACACCGTCAGGGAAGAGAGCTGTCCGGTGGTAGAGGAGGTTCCGCTCTCCATTTTCATCAACGGCCGGCATTTCGCAACTGCCATGACCAGCCCGCAGATGAGGCGGGAGTTTGTCTTCGGCCACCTTTTTGCCGAGAGGATCATAGGCGGTCCGAAGGAGATCGAGTCACTGGAGATCGAGGGCAATGTGGCCCGGGCAATCGTCTCCAATCCCATTAGGGCCATTGTCCCCCGCCGGCCAATTGTGAGCGGCTGCGGAGGAATTGCCTCATTTCTGGACGAGTCAAAGCTTCCCGAGATCAAGTCGGACCTCACAATCCGCAGAACTCAGGCCC
>DAONES010000059.1:0-12094 GCA_035403205.1 Methanothrix sp.
TTGCCGGGCTGCTTGGTCCGACGCTGGTAGCATTCTGGATGATCTGGCCGGATGCCGAATTGCGGAATGATCTCAAAGGACGAATTGTTGGCCTCAAAGGAATCAAGCCGATCTATATCTTCCTCACCTGTTTCCTGATGCTTGCCAGCATCCTTCTGGCTCAGGCCATCTCCCTGCTCTTCGGATACAGCCCGGATCAGTTTGGCCTCTCAAGCATGTCGTCGTTTTCCGCAGGAATCTTTCCCGGGTGGTTTCTGCTCTTTCTCGCGCCCCTGGTAGAAGAGCTGGCCTGGCACTCCTATGGCACCGACTCATTGCGACAGAGGATGAACCTGCTCAAGACGTCCCTTCTATTTGCTGTCTTCTGGGCGATCTGGCACATGCCGCTCTCTTTCATCAAGGGCTACTATCACAGCAATGTGGCTGAGATGGGCCTTATCTACAGCCTCAATTTCGCATTCAGCCTCATTCCCTATGTGATCCTGATGAACTGGCTGTACTACAAAACAAACCGCAGCATACTTATTGCCATTGCCTTTCACATCACTGCAGGGTATTTCAACGAGGCATTCCTCACCCATCCGGACAGCAAACTGATCCAGACGGGGCTGCTGATGCTGCTGGCGATAGCATTGATACTCCGGGAAAAGGACTTCTTCTTGCAGCGAGATAGCCTCAAGGGCAATCAGAATTTCAACCAGAAGGACGATCATCGGAAACATCAGTGAGATTATCGGGAAAGCAATTGCACAGAAAATCGGACCGCAACCTGTGGCCTTGCAAATCAGAATCGGTTTTCTCATTTTTTTATTTGTATCTTATTCATACTTTAAATTGTGTAAAAATGGCTTTCAAATATCTTTTTCCGGCAAAGGTTCTTAAACTTACACGTAGTAATACACTATCATGCAAGCAGTCTTTGATCTACTCAGGCCGCGCAGGATGGCGATCCCGCCTGGAACAACCGGGAGGGACCCTAAAGCCACAGAGCTGGTGGCGGCCAAGGAGATTTTAGCTGAGGTCTTCGGCATCCGGATCTCTGAGGTGGATGAGATGATAGTAATTCGCTCAACGGATTGCCGCGAATGCCAGAAGGAAAAAGATCTGTGGCCCAGGGAGTTTCAGCTGGATGGGTAAAGCTGCCAAATCCCTTCCGCCTCATGCCGCAGGGTCTATGAAGGCGGAAATCTCGATCATTGCTTGATCATATTGCCAGCAACCGGACGCAGGAGAAGGTAGAAAGGCTGGCTCAGGCCACGGGAATTCGCCCTGCGAGCAATCGCGTTGTGGCGGAGCTTTCCGATGTAATCTTCATCTGCGTCCGGCCCCTTGAGGTCAGGGATGTGCTCAGCGACATCTCCCATCTGCTTAATTCCGACAAGCTGGTAGTTTCTGTGGCAGGGGATGTAACGCTGGAAAAGTTGCAGGCGCTCTGCCCGGCCCGCGTCGCCCGCGCCTTTCCCAGCATGGCCAGCCAAAAGCTGCAAGGTGTGACTCTGCTCGCGTTCAGAGACAGAGCTGCTACAGAGGACAGGCGCCTTATTGCCGATCTC
Source organism: Methanothrix sp. (assembly GCA_035403205.1). GTDB lineage: Archaea > Halobacteriota > Methanosarcinia > Methanotrichales > Methanotrichaceae > Methanothrix. The sequence goes on from DAONES010000059.1 coordinate 1,554, forward strand.
TTTCATGCCATCGGACACGCAGAGACCGCTGAGGAGAAGGACTTTGCCGTGCTGGCCTACCTGACCAGCTGCGCGCCCGGATACTTTGCCGGCCTGATTTCCAGCGTGGCTACCGTGGGCGGAATCACCGAGGCTGGGGGAAGGTCATCAGGCGCGAGGCGCCGGGCATGTTCGACCAGCTCTTCCAGACAACAGAAGCCCGGCACGATCAGGTGAAAAAGAAGATAGACGGGCAGGGATAGTGGAAAATTTATATCTTATGTTTTAAATATCACCTGCGTTTATCTTTAGATACCCCAATTACCGTATCCCATCATTGGAAAGGTTTAAATAGAGAGCATGTTAGTAACTATAGGTTAGTATCATTGCGTAGGTGAGGTTAAACCAAAGATTACAGATCACAGGATCGATCAACTGCCTGATCTCTTCCATGAGAACAGGCTAAATAATTACTTAAGCTTTACATGCATACATACAAAGGAGGATTTTGATGACAGGAGAAATCACACTTAAGGTTATAGAGGCCCGTTCCACAGATGTCGGGCGCGGCATCGCACGCATAGATCCGGCGGTATTCAGCGAGATGGGCTGGCAGGCCGGAGACGTTGTCACCATTCAGGGTAAGAAGAAGACTGCGGCACTGCTCTGGCCCGGCTATCCCGAGGATATGGGCACCGGCATAGTGCGCCTGGACGGAAACACCCGCCGAAATGCTGGAGCCAGCATAGACGACAAGGTGCCTGTGAAGATAGCCCAGGCGGCAGCAGCGGAGTCCGTTACCTTTGCTCCAACTGTGCCTTTGCGCATTACCGGAGCTGAGGCCTACCTGCAAAGATACATGGAAGGCCGCGTCATCACTCGGGGCGACATCATCGAGATACCGGTCATGGGCAGAAAGATCGAGCTCATGGCAACCCGCGTCTCACCGTCCAAGGAAGCGGCAGTGATCGGCGATAAGACCAGAATTGAGATGTCGGACAAGCCTGCCAAGGAAGAGAAGAAAGGCCCCCGCATCACCTATGAGGATATCGGCGGCCTGTCTGCTGAGATCAAGAAGGTGCGGGAGATGATTGAGCTGCCCATGAAGCACCCGGAGCTCTTCGAGAGGCTGGGCGTGGAAGCTCCCAAAGGAGTTTTGCTCTACGGTCCGCCCGGTACCGGCAAAACTCTGCTCGCCAAGGCTCTCGCCTCGGAGACCAATGCTCACTTCGAGACTCTGAGCGGCCCGGAGATCATGTCCAAGTATTACGGCGAGTCCGAGGAGAAGCTGCGCAGCCTCTTCAAGACCGCTGAGGAGCAGGCTCCTTCCATAATACTCATCGACGAGATCGACTCCATCGCCCCCAAGAGAGAAGAGGTCACCGGCGAGGTGGAGAGGCGTGTCGTGGCTCAGATGCTGGCCCTCATGGATGGCATGGAGTCGCGCGGCAGAGTGGTGGTCATCGGTGCCACAAACAGGCCAGATTCACTGGACCCCGCACTGCGCCGCCCAGGCCGTTTCGACCGGGAGATTGAGATCGGCGTTCCCAACAGGCAGTCCCGTCTGGAGGTCCTGCAAATCCACACCCGCAGCATGCCTTTATCCAAAGATGTGAACCAGGAGAAGCTGGCGGATGTGACGCACGGCTTCGTGGGCGCAGATCTTGCCGCTCTTGCTCGTGAGGCGGGCATGAGGGCCATCCGAAGGGTCCTGCCGGAGATCAACCTGGAGGTTGAATCCATACCCGCAGACATCCTGAACAAAATCGAGGTGAACAACGACGACTTCCTCGAAGCTCTGCGCGAGATGGATCCTTCTGCCATGCGTGAGGTCATGGTGGAGTCGCCAAACGTCCACTGGGACGATATCGGCGGCCTGGCCGAGGTCAAGCAGCAGCTGGTTGAGTCTGTGGAGTGGCCTCTGACTTACGCCAAGCTCTTCGCTCACATGGATGCCAAGGCTCCCAAGGGCGTGCTGCTCTACGGGCCGCCAGGTACCGGCAAGACCATGCTGGCCAAGGCGGTAGCAACCGAGAGCCAGGCCAACTTCATCAGCATCAAGGGCCCGGAGTTCCTCAGCAAGTGGGTGGGCGAATCTGAGAAGGCAGTGCGTGAGACATTCCGCAAGGCTCGCCAGGCAGCTCCTTCCGTGATCTTCCTGGATGAGATCGATTCCATTGCTCCAGCTCGGGGCGGATCGACCAGCGATTCGCATGTCACAGAAAGGGTCATATCCCAGATCCTGACTGAACTTGATGGCCTCGAATCGCTAAACAGCGTCATGGTAATAGCCGCAACCAACCGGCCCGACATCATCGATGCAGCGCTGCTCAGGCCCGGACGGTTTGACCGGCTCATCGAGATCGGACTGCCGGATGAAAAGGCCCGCCAGGAGATATTGAAGATCCATACCTCCAAGAAGCCCCTGGCCGAAGACGTCAATATCGAGGATCTGGCCAAGAGAACCGAGAAGTTCTCCGGAGCAGATCTCGGTGCCCTCGTAGGCGAGGCAGTAATGCTCGCCATCAGAGAGTGCGTCCTGGGCGGAAAGGCGGCAGTAGAAGCTCAGGTCTGCGATTACAAGCTGGAAAACAAGCACTTTGAAGAGGCTTTGAAAAAGGTTAAGCCCACTGCCTCCGAGGCGGATCTCTACAAGAGGTTTGCAGGAGCAACCGCGGGATAAGGAGCAAAACCTGAACCGGTCAACCGGGGGCCGGAAATCACCGGCCCTTTCGGTGTTTCCGATCTTTTTTCGTTTCGCGTTCCTCCATTTTCAATTCGCATTTCACATTTTTCCATCAGAGCAATGGCCCGATAACTACTAATCAATGGCCAGCACTGGCTTCGTTTTACATGCCTGAAGATTCTGAGAATTGGCGAGGCTACGAATGGACGGCTCTGTCCGTCACCACCGTGGGTGCGCTCCTGGCATCCATTCAGGGCTCTGCTCTGCTCATCGCTCTGCCGGATATCATGACCCAGCTTCACGCCGGGTTCATGACCATCATGTGGGTGATCCTGGGATTCATGCTCGTCACCACCGCACTTGTGCCGGTGGTGGGAAGGCTGGCGGACATGTTCGGCAGAAAGAACCTCTACAACGCCGGCTTTGCCGTATTTACCCTGGGATCTCTTCTCTGCGGTCTCTCTTCGCCACAATATTCAGGCTGGGATCTAGTTTTCTACCGCATGGTTCAGGGCATAGGCGGAGCCTTGCTCTTCACCAATAGCGCTGCCATTGTTACCGATGCCTTCCGGAAAGGAAGAATTGGCCTGGGCCTGGGGATCAACACCATCGCCTTTTCCGCCGGGTTTCTGATGGGGCCGGTGATCGGCGGAATCCTCACTGCTATCGACTGGCGATGGGTCTTTCTGATCAATGTGCCGCTTGGCGCGGTCGGCACGATCTGGGGCATTATGAGGCTGCGCGAGCCGGTGGCACTTCCTGCCCAGCAGAGATTCGATTGGCCGGGAAGCATCACATTCACCGTGGGCCTGGCAGCTTTGCTACTGGCCTGCTCGCTGGTCGCTTTCCCGCTCATCGATGTAGCCTACGTCTATGCCCTATTCATCCTGGCAGTGATTGGCCTGGCAGCCTTCTTCCTGGTCGAGAGAAAGGCAGAGCAGCCCATGATGGACTTTCGGCTCTTTGCCGAGAAGCTCTTTGCTTATGCATGCGCCGCCAATGCCATCAACGGCTTAGCCAGAGGAGCGGTGCTCTTCGTCCTGATATTCTTCTTGCAGGGACCATACGGCCTTGATCCCCTTTGGGCAGGAATCATGATGGCGCCTTTCGGAGCGGGCTTCATGTTCGTGGGGCCGATATCCGGGCACCTGTCGGATCGATACGGCTCCCGGGGCCTGGCCACCGCCGGGCTGCTGATTTCCGGCGTCGGTCTTCTTGGCCTGGCAACAGTTGTGAGCAGCACTCCCTACTGGCAGCTGGCTCTCTACCAGGCCCTGATGGGCGGCGGCTCGGGGCTGTTTGCCTCGCCCAACAGCAATGCAGTCATGTCATCGGTCGTGCCGGAAAAGAGGGGCAGCGCCGCCGGGATCAATTACATGCTCATGAGCACAGGACAAATGCTCAGCATTGCGATTGTATTTCCGCTGGTTCTCAGCCGAATTCCTGAAGATGTCATGTTCCATGTATTCCTCTACGGCGGAGGAATGAGCGGAGGGCCTCTGGCCGCCTTTGAGGCTGGCATGCAGCAGGCGTTCCTGGCCAGCTTTGCAGTGACGCTGATTGCCGCCCTCATATCAGCATTGAGGCCCGGCAAATAATCCTTGCTTTTCATTTTCTCTGGCGAAGACTGTCAACCGGCCTGTAGCCCGGGTCCTGTTCCATCTCCACCCCGACATGAGAATCGAAGTGGGACTCGTAAGGCTTGATGTCCAGGATCGGCGTTCCGTTCAGGGCATCAAGTCCTTTCACTCTGATGATATTGCAATTCACAGAAAGTACCTCTGCAACGGTGATTCCAATGGGATTGGGCCGGAGCGGGCTTCTCGTGGCCATAACTCCACGCATCGGAATGGACCGGTCGCCCATAGGATGAACCCTCTCTTGATAGCCTTTTGAGCGGTGAAAGTAAAAAACGACCTGAATGAATCTGTAGCCTTCCAGGCCGTCAAGAGCGCCGGTGTACTTCTGGTCTATGGAAATGATCGATTCCGAGTTTCTTAGCGTCTTTGGGTCTCCAGGCTCATTGTAGCTGTTTTTCACAAAGCCAATGGGAGTGAAGACCACACCATCCGGAAACGTATCTTGAGACATGATTTTTACCCTTGATGATATCTTGCTCTTCCGGCAAAGAAGCTATGCATATGAGGGAGACAAACCATCAGCCTGGTCGTGAATGAGTTCGAGAAAGTGCATGTGGTCAGGAAAGAATCGCGAATGTATCTCCTTTTGCAGATATGAAATTGCCGAGAAACGCTGTCGGAAGCCATCAACGGCAAAATTGTTTTATTGCTTGCTTAGATATCAATTAAATATATATCGTTAAGTGGCATTAATACTTTTCTTGGGGAAAAGTAGTTGCATAAAATAGACAATTAATGCAATATTTAAGCCTTAAATCCTTATCTAATTTAAGTTTTTATCAATTATATTTAATATTTGTCAATTTCACAATCTTTTTATAATAGATTAATGAAAATACTTACTTGAGCTGATACTTATCAATGCCACTCTGGTGAGGAATTATGTGGATAAATGTCGTCCGATCTGCATTTATTTGTATTCTGGTAATCTGCATCGCGGGAAATACAGCGATAGCAATTGCTCTCAGAGTCACTTCATTAGATGGCCGTGAAATTTCTTCCTCCGCTCAGTGCTATAATCTGGACATGTCGACCAAGCTTAAGCAGGAGATCTGCTTGGATCCGGGCATGATTTCATCCGATCTGAATGTTGCCGGCGAAGGAAATAACAGAATGATGCAGTCATTATCCAGCCGCAATTATGTTCTGGCCAGCGACATCAATAGTCAGGGAACGCTCTCAATTTCCTCCTCCTCTTCTGCCTCAGGTGAAAAGGCTGCAATGAGTCAGGACGTGGCGGGAGCTGGCAGCCTGAGCATCAATATGCAGAGCTGGCAGAACGATGCGAATGCCGGTCAGGAGGCGTCTGTGGACGATGGCGTTCTTGCCAGCTCGCAAAGCATCTACGTGGGCAAAGGGCAGGGCGCCTTCTCTCAGCAGATCACAGATATCGAAGGACACGGCGGAAAAGTGACATCTGGTGCACTGGGCGAAGAGAATGTAATGATGGCTGAAAGTGGCTATTGCGGCCAGGGAAGCATGAAAGCCATTTTTGCTTCTGCTGCATCTGAGCGGGCCGCAGCGAGCGGCTTTGCATCGATTGATGGCGTTCCCGTTCTGAGCAGCGATTCAATGAATGCCCTTTCCAGAACGCCGGAAGGTGCGATGATGGGCATTTCCGGTCTTAGAGTGCTGGGAGATGAAAACGACTTAGGCAGCTTTGACGTGAACGTTCTTAACCTTAATCGGAATGGCGAAGAAGATGCTAAAACTTCCGGGGCCGTTTCAAGCACAGTTCCTTCGGCGGGTGGGTCCTATTCCTCCTTCAGACTCTTGGGATATCGTTGGAACAGGCTTGATCCGCAGATTCAGCTCTATCTGAATCCGACCAACACGCCAGCGGATATCACCTCAGCCTTCTCACAAGAATCAATTTCTGCTGCGGCCAATACATGGGATACGGCCACATGCGGCAATTTGTTCAAAGATCTGAATACGGTAATAGTAGATGGGAGCAAGGTAGTAGACGATCCATTTAGCAGCTCGCCCAAGAAAGACAGCTATAATGTACATGGATGGAAGTCATTTGGAAATAGCTTTGTGGCACTGAATCGCTGGTGGACCGATGGCACACGAACTGATGGATATTACAACATCATCGAATCCGATACCTGGTACAATCTCGATTTCGGATGGACGACGGACCTTAATACTGCCCAGACCACCAGCAAAATGGATCTGCAAAGCGTTGCCCTGCATGAGCTGGGACACTGCATTGGTTTGGGAGATCTCTATTCCACGACCTACGGAGGAGTTTTGCCTCCCACCGATGAACGGACCCAAGATTATGATCAGGTGATGAATCTCTACAACGGACCACAGAGATTGCTGGGAAATGGCGATATTACCGGCGTTCAGACTCTCTATGGAACGGCTTCATCATTAATCACAGTGGGCAGCGGTAGGAAGACGTAGGTGATTATTTTTCACCCAATGGTTGCTGCTGGCTGATGCAATGCACCGTTCCGAGGCCGTGCACCATCTCCCGGCATTTGTGTAGAAGTTTTTTCCATCTGGAGTCATACTGTTGCAGAGTCATACCGCCGAAATGCTTTTCTATTCGTTTAACATATTAAAAGCACATGATAGATGTTGTAGATGTTGTCAGATCGGAAGGGCATGTCATCGGTTCCAAGGTCTCTGCCTGGGAAATGGAACAAATCAAGCAATTGGTCACCGCTGGAATCTACCTGAACACCTCTGATTTTGTAAGAGATGCTATCCGGGATAAGCTGTCCGCCATTAAAACTATAAAATACCGTGATGTAGATTATGAAACAGCCAAAAAGGAAGTTATGGGATACTTCCAGGAAAGAGGTGAGGCTTATCCTTCGGACATTGAGGAAGACCTGGAACTCGATTATAAATTGATATGCCAGATTGTAGAAGAGCTAAAGAGAGAAGGCCGCCTGGAGGTTCTTTAATGGAGTGCTACGAGGTTGGAGACTCCATACACGGCTACAGAATAAGGGCCGAAGCCAGAAAGATCGGCGATCCGCATGTTATGGCAAAGACTGGAAGACATAAGGCCCAGCGCATAATCCTGACCGAGAATGCCGAGGCAATCATAGAAAGAAAGCTGGGATGGATACCAGAGAAATAGGCTGAAGAAATATATCAAGACGTGTATTCGAATGAATAGACATTTTCTCTTGGCTTTAACCGTAATCACTATCTCAATTTCATGCTTTTGGCCGGGTGGGCTCGCAGCAGATGCGAATGCAGGAAGAAGCGCGCCATTGCCATCTTCTCACATGATCGCAGACTTTCCCTGGCACCAGCAAATCAACGGCCTGTTTTGTGGAGAAGGCGTTTTGGAAGGGGTATACGACTACTACGGGCCGGACATCAATCAAAAGGAGATCGCAGATGTGGCGCGCAGCTCTTCCGCAGGAACCTGGACCTTTGATATGGTGAGGGCCGGTCACTTCAGCTCCATGAGTTCCGCTCAGGGGAGATTTTTTCCGCAGGAGGCCCCAAGCGCCGGATATCCGGAAAGGGCTTTGGGTTATGCATCCTTCCCCTATTCCTCAGATCAGTTCTGGCTGGAGGAATTGAAATCTCTCATTGCATCCGATACTCCAGTGATCCTGCTCATGACATACGAGCCGGACGGCGGGGGCGGACACTACCGGACTGCAGTAGGATATGACGATGCAGAGGGCGTAATCTACTTCAGCGACCCCTGGGGAAGGGACCTAAAGCACCAGACCGACAAGGCGGGCATCACCTCCTGGACCTATGCAGAGCTACAAAGCGGCTGGAACTACACCGCAGAAGGCGAGTCTCATCCTTACTGGGGAATGGTGATGATGCCCTGGAATGTCACCATCAGAACCTCGGGATCGCTAAAGCCCGGCTCAACGGCCACGGTTACCGCAGAGGTGACTTACCCCTGTCCGAAGCCTTTCAACCCGTCCCTGTATCCGGCCAGGAATGTGACGGCAACGATAATCTTGCCGGATGCAATGAGCCTGGATTCTTCCAGGTCCAGCAGTAGCCTGGGGGATATAAATGCCGGATCAACTGCCAGAGCAACCTGGAAGGTAAAGATCGACGGTCCGGTTAAAGGAAAGATGATAGTATTGCAGGCTCAGGGAACTGTATCCGGCGCGATTGCGGAGGCGCACTGGACGGGGATGAGCGTGTCGTATCCGGCATACAGCTACGCGGATGCCATTGGTGGGAATGGGTCTTCGGAATTGTAGATGTGGGTTCTTCTTCGTTCCTTTTTTATAATCCCAATAAATTATGTGAATTCAGACGATCTTTTCCCTATGGGCTGCAACTCGCTGAGCAGCAGACAGTATCTCGCTCAATAGCAGATAGCAGCCCTATTACCGAAATGCTTCTCATTTAGCCTTGTTAGATCTTTTTATTTTCTTAGTAGTAGCCATCAATTCTGCTACCAAACATGCCGTTCTACTTAATCAATACTACGATCAGCTATATTGAAATAGTAAAAAGTTGAACCCAATAACGATACTGATGCAAAATAATAAGACAAGAGTTGCAATTAAACTGGGTGAAATGACCAATTCCTGCTTCGTAATCATGCCATTTACTCCATCTTATAGGACTTTTTATGAGCGGGTTATTCGCGTTGCCGTAGAAGATGCAGGATTATCATGTGTCAGAGCAGATGAAATTTTCTCTAAAGCGCAAGTGACTAACGATATTTGGACCCAAATTAGAAAATGCCGCCTCGTATTAGCTGAACTTACAGGTAAGAATCCAAATGTCCTTTACGAATTAGGTCTCGCTCATGCAGTTGGAAAACCTGCGATTATAATTACCAGAAACGAAGAGGACGTACCATTTGACCTTAAAGCACTTCGATATCTTTTCTATGATGTAAATGATCCTTATTGGGGCGAAGGTCTTAGGGAACAATTGACGGTCATGTGTAGGAATATGATGGATCAAAATGATTTTGGCTCAGTATTAGCAGATATAAGCTTTGAGGGTGACAGAACATTTATTAACGAAGTATCTAGCAAAGAGGAACTCAAGAAAAAATATGATTTGACTGGTATGTGGTATGGACATGTCAAGTTTCCTGATTTGGAGATTGAAGTTAATTCATGGAACCTCAATTTAGTTCAATTAGATAATATATTAAAAGGCACTTTGATTGTTACATATCCGGAGGATGGTGATCTAACGATCGTGCGACAATCGATTGCCGGAGAACTCGATGGAGATAACATTAGTTTTCATGGAATTTCGTACTCGTTTACAAAAAAAAGACCTTTTTCGGATTATGATCTTGATACCTTCCAAGGATCTGTAAAGCAAAACGGGAAAATAATAAGTGGTAATGTATTGTCCGGAACGGCCAAAGGAAAATTGAAATTAGAGCCAGCTAAGATAAACTGAATTAACAAATATATAAATACATAAAATATTTAGAAGACTCAGAGGTTATGCGGAAGAAATCACTGCGATTAGGGATTATTAATTATTTGATTATAGCGCTTTTAAATGCGGTTAAACCCCACGGATTAAATAGATCCTTTGATGATCATATGATTAGCGCATGAAGAGCTGAATGCATCGATTGGCATTGGCATTCTATGATTGATATCAATGTGATAAGGTCTTAGGCTGCGCTTTTTTAAGTCCAATGAATTATTAGTACAAATTAATATACAATCAATATGCAAAAATTATGAAATCGGTTGCTGCTGGCTGATGCAGTGCACCGTTCCGAGACCATGCACCATCTCCCGGCAGCTTATGCCCACTACCCGCCGGTCAGGAAAAGCTTCCTGGATGATCTTCAGCGCTTTCTTATCGTTTTTGTGCCCGAAGACCGGCACCATTACCACCTCATTGCCGATGTAGAAGTTGGCATAGCTGGCGGGCAGTCGGCGCTCTGCACCCACCCGCCCTGGCATGGGCAGCTTGATGACCGTGAGGGGTAGGCCGTCCTGATCAGTCTCCTCGCAGAGCAGCTCATAGTTACTCTTCAGAGGCAGGAAATTCTCGTCCTCCGGATCATCCTCGTAGGCGCACAGCACCGTGCTCGGGCCGACAAACCTGGCGATGTCATCCACATGCCCGTCCGTGTCGTCCCCGGCGATGCCCTCTTTCAGCCAGATGACCTTTCTCACGCCCAGATAATTCTTCAGATATCCCTCGATCTCCTCATTGCTCAGAGAAGGGTTGCGGTTCCTGTTGAGCAGGCACTGCTCTGTAGTGAGAACAGTCCCGCAGCCGTTCACATCGATGGA
>DAONES010000060.1:0-11916 GCA_035403205.1 Methanothrix sp.
AATCTTCTGGGAGCACAATCCTGCCCTTTTCATCAATCTTTGCCGTGGACATAGGCTTTTCATTCACCTTGCATTTTATAGCTCAGCTAATGATATTAATCTATCGGTATTTCTGGAGAACCCTTTATGAAAAATCGATCAAGCGACAAGATCCTTTTATATTCCTTATCACTCAGGCGAAATCCAACCGATTTGAATTGCGCAGAATTGGAAATGGCTGTCACCGTCCCAGAACTTCTTTCAGAGTCTGGAGATCCTTTTCGGCATCATCAGCTGTGTAGTCCAGAGGCACTCCCCTCTCGCTGAGCAGCATCAGCATCTCCCACTTGCTTTTGGTCCCTGCCAGCTCCGCTGCTTTGCCCAGAGAGAGCTTGCCTTCGCGGTAAAGTTCTACTGCTAAAGAGCGTTTTGTGAAAGGACCCAGGTCCACGGCAGCTCGAACCGTTTTCGTCACCTTACTGAAGTCATTGATGTCAAGCTAGATATTACTATCTTTGTTTTCGATTCTGGAATGATCTCCATCTTACAACCCCTGCTTTCAGTGCTGCGGAATCGTCTTCATGAACTCGATGCGTTCCGGCTATTATCGGCTATTCTCGGGACTTAATTGCCCGTTGTTCATACTTAATTGTTTAATATTTTTTTATATTCATCCCATTGTTCTGGGGTGCCTCCAAGTTTCACATATTCGATCCATTCGATTAGCTCATTTTTTGATACAAATTGGTTCCTTAATTCGGTAAGTCTCATTATCAATAATCCAGCAATATTTGAAAGTTCTCTCACATCAGTATCGAGAATTTCCTTGCTATGACCGTGAGATAATTTGCTTCTAGCTCCATAAAATTCTTTTATCCTTTTCATTATTTTTTTTCTACCCACTGCATCTTTTCCTAAGAGAATTGCCACCCCCTCAGCTATGGATTTTTGAATCGGATCATTCTGTCCAGGGGTTAAGAATGTCTCCAGAACTGTGATGAGGTTCAATAGCTTATTCTTCGGTTCTGATTGAGTTTGAGCTCGAGAGAACCATTCAATTCCTTTAAGTAATTCTTCTTCGAATTTGCTCGGTTGTTTTTTCTCCATAATTTCTCCTAATGTGAAGACTCCAATATTCCTCATATGTCTAACGTTTGTATCAGATAGTTCTAGAGGAAACAAAGGTCCAACAACGCTATTTATGCAGCTGAAAGATTTCCCATCGATAGCAAAGATTGGTGTATATCTCGTTTGATATGAATATTCTCCTTGAAGACCAACCGCTACATTCTTGCTTGGAGAATAGATTGCAGGTATAGCGTATCTCAACAAATCTATTGTTCTTTCAGCTTCGGTTTCAGCTATTTCCAATGCTCTGTCAGGTTCAGCAGTTACCTCAATTATTGCACAGACTTTATTTCTCAAAAATTTATTAAGATTTTCATTTTCTTGTTCAACAAACATCTGCTTTTCTTCATCCGTATTTAACGATTGATTGACGGTTTTTTCTATTCTAGATTCGAGTTCTTCTATACTATTATCATCCATTCTCTTAAGAACAACATTTCCAAGCTTAATTGGTTTTTCGACCATTTCGATTCCGAAAAGAGGCAAATATAAGATATGTATTTTTGAGTATTGCTCATAATCATCAACTAGTTGATTAAAGTATTCCAGCGCCTTACGGGAATCACCATCTTTGATAATTTTATTCATTATCTCCTGCAATTTCTTGTCGAGATATTTTTCCGAAAATTTAGCATTCCAGCGATTAATTATTAATAAATCTTTTATTATGTTATCCCATAAATCCAAAGCGCCGTTTGCAAGACTAAATGCAGCATCTTCACCGGCGACAAATCGAGTGCGACGGCTACCTCTAACAGAGGGCTCGTGTAGATTTTCAGCGATTTTTGCTATCTTCCGGACAAATGATTCTCTCTTCTCCTGCATCATATTATTTGAAATAATGTGCACCTATAAAACCCTTTAGTGAGGACTCCGAAATACCCATATCTTGCAGAGAAAGAAATCCGCTGAGATTATATCTGGCTCACTTTCGTGGCAAAATCAGATGTTTTTTTGGAATTCACTAGTGTCCATGATATTCTTATGGAAGCAGAGTGGCTATTCAGACATTAACTGAGATTCAGCGAGCTGTTGTTTGGCCAGATCAGTTTTTTTACAATCACCCGCTTCTTCACGATCCGGCAAATCGACTGCACAGTGTTTCCGATGAAGAACTTCGGCGGCGTGCGCTTGCCCACAACGCGCGTCCTCCCCGCCCGGATGGCGGCCACCGCCTTCGCGTCTGTGGCCTCGATCTCAGTCACCCCCAGCCGTACCGTGGGGGCAAAGCGCAAGTCGGACCTGGCATAACTTTTATGAATCAACGTGAATAGATGTAATCAGGATACCTTGAACTCTGTGTATCGGCTTGCTTGCCCGTTCAGTCGTGACCAATTCCTCAGCACCAGATAAAAAAATCGCTTTGGGGAGCACCTCTAGCTCGACAAAAGGACTTGATACGAACTCACGGGATTGATCATCGAGAATCTCAAGTGCACTCATGGATGGAGCATCTCTACCCCTTGCCGCCGCTATCAATACTCCGGCATCGATAAATGTCCTCTTCCGGATCAATCCGCCTCTCCTCGACGTGTGGCTATCTCTTTCTCAATCTCTTCCCATCCAAGAAGAGTCTCCCCCGATGCAACAATCCTTTTTCGGATGGACCAGAGACGGCGTCCCAGGGGTGTTTTCGGCTCAAATGACGAAACCGCCCTCTGAAGATGATAGTCCGGTTTGGCTAATGGTTTTTCTCTTGAGACGATAGACTCATTTTCGCACACTGCAAGTCCTCAATTTTGAGATTAACATTTATTTGGCAGTCATGCTCAATTAATATTTCGCTTGCAATACAACAGCCGCCCTTGCCCACTATCTCTTCCGCCCTCTCCTCACTCCCTTCCTTACAATCCGGCAAATCGACTGCACAGTGTTTCCGATGAAGAACCTCGGAGGCGTGCGTTTCCCGATGACAAGTGTCCTCCCCGCCCGGATGGCTGCCACTGCCTCCTCTGCATCCGTCGCCTCGATCTCAGTCACTCCCAGACCCACTGTGGCGGCAAAGTGCGAGTCGCTTCCCGCCACCATTGGCAGGTGACGTTTCTTTGCGCCCATTCTCGCTCTCGCGTTGGCTATGCCGAATAGGTGCTTGGAGTTGTAGACCTCCACCGCATCGCAGTCCGGTATGCGTCCGATGGCATGGCGAAATGGATGGTAGGGATGAGGAACGATGGTGATGCCCCCCTGCTCATGAGCCAGCTCTGCCGTCTCCTCAGGGGACAGCCCCCGAGGGGGCAGTTCCTGCACACCCAGGACCAGCAGGTGACCCTCGTCAGTGGTGACCTCTCCGCCAGGAATCAGTATCAGGTCCAGCTCCTCCTCCCGGATGATCTTCAGAGCTTTTAGGGAGCCCTGCAGGGTGTCATGATCGGTTATGGACAGCCCGGAAAGGCTCCGGCCCGCGGCAGCGCGCAGAATGGTCCGGACCTCATCCCTGCCGTCTGAGCAGTTGGAATGAACATGCAGATCAAATCTCATGAATCCCCTCAGACCTCAGGCGCAGTCAGATGGCCAGCCAGAGCCGAAGCTGCCGCTGTGGCAGGGCTTGCCAGATAAACCAGCCCGCCTTTGCCCATCCGACCGGGAAAATTCCGGTTGGACGTGGAGACGCAGACCTCCCCTTCCGCCAGGACGCCCATGTGAGCCCCCAGACACGGCCCGCATCCGGGCGGCCCGATCATCGCGCCCGCTTCAACCAATGTTTGAATGATGCCGCCTGCCAGAGCCTCCAGCAGGACCTCTCTTGACGCAGGTATGACCAGAGTCCTGGCTGCGACTTTCTTTCCCTTGAGGATCCGTGCCGCCTGATCCAGATCCTCCAGCCTGCCGTTGGTGCAGGTTCCTATGAAGACCTGATCGACCTTCAGCCCCTCTAGCTCGGAGACCGGCTTCACATTGTCCACCCGGTAGGGCGCAGCCACCTGCGGCTCCAGATCGGTCACGTCAAAATCATATTCGTAATCGTAGCAATCAGGATCGGAATGAACCGGCTTGTAAGGCTGCCGTGCCCGGCCCGCGAGCCAGGCATGGGTCTTCTTGTCAGGCGGAACTATGGCCGCCTTGGCTCCCATCTCCACTCCCAGATTGCAGAGCGTCATCCTCCCGGATATGCTCAGAGCCTCAATTGTCTGGCCGATGTACTCGACTGCCTTGTACGTCGCTCCATCCGCTCCCAGCTTGCCGATGACCATGAGGGCAATGTCCTTGGCAGAGACAAACGGCCTGAGAGTCCCGGCCACCCGCACAGCTATGGTCTCAGGCACCTTGAACCAGAGGCGGCCCCGGGAATAGATCTCTGCCATGTCCGTCGCACCCACACCGGTGCCAAAGGCCCCCAGGGCTCCGTAGGTGCAGGAGTGCGAATCCGCTCCTACCAGCAGCAGTCCAGGCAGAGCAAATCCACCCTCGGGAAAGACCTGATGGCAGACCCCGCTGCCGCAATCAAAAAAGTTGGATATATTCTGCCCTTTCGCCCAGGCCCGCACGTCCCTCTGCAGCTCTGCTGCGGTTTCATTGTTGGCAGGGACGATGTGGTCGAAGGGTATTACGATCCTCTCCGGATCCCAGACCCTCTCTGACCCCATCTCCTGAAACGCCTTAATGGCCAGAACGCTCGTTCCATCGTGAGACATGGCATAATCCACGCCCGCCTCGACGATCTCCCCCGGCTCCACCATCTCGGCGGAACCGGAGGCCCGTGAAAAAATCTTTTGGCTTATAGTTCCAGTCGCCATTCTCTCGCTCGCCTCTCGGCTAAATGGCGATACTATAACTTAAGGTGCACGCTTGCATTTGATCTCCTCAGAGGACGGCATCATGTAGGCGATATCGTCCGCAGGATGGCGGTAGAGCCTTGAGCCCAGACGCTTCTGGTCCAGGATATGCCCGATCAGGCCGATGCTTCTGCCCAGGGCAAACAGCCCATTGAGATAGCCCAGCCGCACCACCTCATCGATCTCCGCCTGGCTAAAAGCGCCACATGAAGTCATCAGGTCCAGGAACAGAATACCTATGCAACCATCCACATTCAGGATCAGGTTTCCTTTCTTGGCGGTGGTGAGAACCTCCACCTGCAATGCGTAGTCGAGCAACTCCGTTCTTGGGAAGTTTGCTCTGGCGTAGCTTATGAGCAGCTGAACGCGCTTGTCCGGGTTCTTGACGCTCTTGATCTTATGGCCGATGCCAGGGATGTTGATGCCTTTTCGCTTCATCTCCTTGACGAACTGCTCGGGCGTCAGATTCGTCTCTCTGGCGTGCTTGAACTCGCGGGCGGCATCATCGATGGCACCGCCGAAGCGCGGGCCGATGGTGAGCAGGCCGCTGCACAGTGACGATATGAGGTCTTTTCCTGCGCAGGAAGCCACAATGGCGTTATGGGCCCCGGATACCGCCGGGCCGTGGTCGGCTACGATCTGCAAGACCAGCTCAATGAATCCCGCGGCATAATCAGGCAGCTCCTTCTTGAACCAGAGCAGGCCTATGACTCCGCCGATGCCCATCTTCTCTTCGAGAACGCTGGAGAGCTTCTTGCCGGCATAGAGCACCTCTTCTCCGCTGTCGTCGGATATCGTGCAGATGAATGTGGTCGGCTTTCTGATGTCGCCTGATGCCAGTGCTTTGCTGTAGTCCGCCGGGATCTTTGGCACCTCAGGCTCAACGAAGGGCACAACCTTGCCCTGGGCAAGCAGCATATCGTAGACCTGCCGGACAGTATCTCCGTAGCCATCAAATGATTTTGGCACAAACGCGCCTGCGTCTCTGAAAGCATCATTCTTGGCCTGAGCGGTCTCCTTCTGGGTATCCGCCTTCGCTCCGGCATGGCCGAACTGAACGCTGGCGGGAAGAACTGGCGAACAGGTCCCCGTGACCCAGGCCACGAGCGGCTTTTTGATCCTGCCGTCTTTTAGAGCAGTGATGATCCTGTACTCGTCCTCGCCGCCCAGCTCACCCAGGCAGGCTATCATCTTGATGGCAGGGTTTTGCTCGTAGCGGAGGATGTGGTCGAGCATGGTCGATCCGGGATATCGGTCCCCGCCAATGGCCACCCCTTCGTAAATTCCGTCTGAGTTTCTGGAGATGATGTTGAAGGCCTCGTTGAGCATGCCTCCCGACTTGGAGACAAAGCCCACGCATCCCGGCCGGTAGAGCTTGGAGGCGATGATGTTCTCAATTGTTCCCGCGGTATTGCCTATGCGAAAAGCTCCTGCGGTCATGCCGCCGACCGTCGCCGGACCAATGACCATCTTGCCCTGCTTTCTGGCCGTGAGGCTCATGATGCGAGACTGCCTCTCAGGCACACCCTCGGCAATGACTGCTACAATGCGAATGCTGTCCTCGGCCAGCGCTTCTATAGTAGTATCAAAAGCGGATCGGTGCGAGGCGAAATTGACCATCACATCCGCTTCAGGGTAAGCTTTGGCAGCCAAAGGGATGCTCTTGTACATGGGCAGGAGGATCTCTTTGGTTCCCCAAAATGCCTTGTGGATGCCGGCTCGGTTGGGATTGATGATCGCAGAGATGCTGGGCTCGGATCGATTACAGATGAAATCGAAATCCAGCATGCGTTGAATGGCATTGGTCTGGTAACCGTAGACGAAGGCTTTTGTGTTCTTGTCAAACAGAACGTAACTCTCTTTTGAAGTTTGGCTCATTGCAATGCACCACCCAGGGCCAGGGGAACGATTCTCGTCATATGCGTCTCAGGTCCATAAACCTCAATGGGCACACCCAGCCTTTTTCCCAAGCTGCGCATGAGCTTCAATCCCTGCTCATAATTAGGGCCGCCTCTTCTCACATAGATCTTGACGCCCGCATCCTGAAGCTTTTGCTGGTACTCCTCCAGTGCCATGACCACTCCTTTGAAGGTCTTGGCAACATCGGTAAAGTTGGCTATGGCGCCTCCGATGAGCAGCATCTTTCCATCAGGGTCTTTGTGGCGTGTCATCAGATCCAGTATGGTCTTGGTGTAGTAGTAGGTCTCCTCGGTATTGGGGTCGCCGCTGTATTCGCCGTAATTGGCCATCTCCTTGGCATGACCCAGATCGCAGATCGTGTCAGCATAGATGACGCTAGCGCCTCCTCCGGCTACCATCGTCCAGACTCTGCCTTCCGGATTTAGAATGGTCAGCTTCAAAGATGCGCCTGTCTTGGAATCCAAATCCTTGATGAACAATTCTTCCTTGGACAGGGTTCTGCCGAACGGCTCCGGGAACAATAGGCCAAGCCATCTCTTCCTCTGCCAGTACTCTTCAGCATCATCCAGCTTTGCCACCATATCCAGAGGCACAATGGAGCCATTCTGGAAGGTGAAAGGATTGATCTCCAGGTAGGAAAAGCCGGTGTCGGCATAAAAGCGCCACAGAGCCTTGATGAATTTTTCTATGGCCGATTTCTTTTCCCCGAGGCTTTCCGGCAACCTGGACATGATGTCAACGCCATCTATTCCGTCCAGCAGATCTACATGAAAACGAATAACGCTGTTCCAGTTCTCTTCGACATAGACTCCGCCTTTCATGGAGAAGAAGATGTTGTCGCCATCGCTTTCCGAACTGATGGCCACATAGAGTTCTTCCTTGTGGGTGATGAAAGGCTCGACTAAGAAATGAGACAGCCTTCCGGTTATGTTGCCTATTGTGACTGAAATGCCCATGTTCTCCTGAAGGTATTTCTTCGCCTTATCCCAGTCTGCATCCAGAAGAACCAGCCCGTGCTTGCCCCTCTTGCCAAAGAGCTGATCAGGCTTGACGACCAGCCTGCTAGCCTTAAGCCAGGGATGAGCAGTTGCCAGATCATCCAGATCGGTCTCCGGTCCAACAAGGGCGATATCGCCTTTATAGGAGAATTCGCTGAGGTACTGGGGAAGGAATCCGGCCAGCAAACGCTTTGCATCGTATTCCCTAATGCCTCTCTGTGCCATGTCCAAAACCACCTTCGCCGCCCCAATGCTCTTCTTATTTACAAACCTTTCTAAAGGAAAAAGCTCAAATGTCTCATCAATGGCGAAATATTCCCGGGAGGCCGGCATACCATGAAGTGTCCTGTTTGCGGTAACGAGTGCATTCAGCCTGCAAGTGAGGTTCTGGCAGGAATCGAGCAGAGGTATTCTGCCTGCTATGCCTGCTCGCCGGAACCCAATCTGGACAAGGCCAAAGGCGCGAAGGGTCTTCCGGAAAGGGTAGAGCGGTGCCACTCCTGTGGTAAAGCGACGCTGGATGCCGTAATGCTCGATGCTCTGCGCCTGCTACAGGAGTATGGCCTGCGCGACGGGAATGATTCTCTGCGCTCCGTCGGCTCGCCGCTCATTGAGGTAGGCTATCCCCTCGCCTATTCTCCCCGGCTCGGTCCCAAGAGCCTGATACTATTTGGAAGCGACTACAGCAAAGAGGCGGCGGAGGCGATGGTAGAGCGAATACCAGAGATAAAAGGAGTGATTTTGAGCCGAGGCGTTGCCGGGGTCGTGGATATGGAGTCAAGGCCGCAGGAAAACCTGCTCCTGGCAGGGTGCGACATGCGTGCCGACATCTCCCAGAGCCTCTTTGGGGAAGCGGTCGTCTACAAGAGCCAGTCTCGAATTCACATAGAATTTTCCAGGCAAATCGCCCCCAAGATGAAAATACTTGAGCATCTATTTTTACAGGGAAAGCTTCGCGATGTGGTAGACGGCCTCTGTGGTCCGGGAACGCTGGGACTGATGTGCATTCTGGCCGGGGCAAAACGGGTGGTCTTCAATGATGCCTGGCTGGCGAGCGTGCAGAATGTGCTCATCAACCTTCAGGCCAATAAGAGCCTGCTGGGTATCGATGAGATAGAGTATCCGGAGCAATCCCGGTGCGCCGTAGGAAAAGAGCCGGTTCTCGTCGGTCGCGCCCGCGGGCAATGCGAGATCGAGGTCTATCATGGCGATCTGCGGAGGCTCTTTTCCAGAGCCAGGCCCGGAGGCATCTGCCTGATCGATCACTTTCCCGGCGCGAAGATTGCGGAGATGGAAAAGGCCTGCCGCTGCTGTAATGAGGTAGTAATCATATAATGAAAGAATAGTGGGACAGCGCGGATTCGAACCGCGGTCCAAGAGTCCCAAACCCTCGAGGATAGACCAGGCTACCCCACTGTCCCATAGTGAAGTAGGCCCTACTGGTCTGTAATCTTTAAAAGCCTTTTGCTTAACAATTCGCGAGAATCTTAATCACAACCTTTTTAAATCCTGATTTAGTAGGATCATCTCATGGGAAAGACAGGAAGCATAGAATGGGTAAAGATTAAAGGCAGAAAGGGTCAGGTCAGGCAGGTAACTAAGGCAGAGGTCACTCACAAGAAGCCCGGACCGATGCAGAAATACAACGCCGCAGGTTCAAGAATCAAGAAGATAAAGAGATCTGTCAAGGCGACTCAAATCAGAACATGATCTCCCAGGACGTAGTGTTGGTTCGCTACGGGGAGATCACGCTAAAAGATAGCTGGACCAGGCAGAACTGGGAACGCATCTTAGCAGGCAATATTTCTTTTTCCTTGCAAAGAGATGGGATAGAGCATAAGATGGAGAGGGGCGAAGGCAGGATCTTCGTCCATACCTCTGATCCCAGGGCAAGCGAGATTATTGCACGGATTTTTGGAGTAGTTTCCACCAGCCCCGCCGTGACCGTGGCATCCGATCTGCCGGAGATAAGCAGGATTGCGGTGGAGATAGCGGTCCAGGCCAGTCCAGGCAGCTTTGCCATCCGGCCCCGGCGGTCCGGGACAGGATTTTCCAGCGAAGAGATCGGACGGACCGTGGGTGAGGCAGTGAGAGTGGCGACGCTCTCCAGGGTGGACCTGGACGAGCCGGAGATGGAGATCTTCGTCGAGGCCAGGAGGAATCGAACCTTTGTCTTCAGCCGCGTTCTCAAAGGGGTGGGAGGCCTGCCCCTGGGCTCCCAGGGCAAGATGCTGGCGCTGATATCCGGAGGCATTGACTCGCCCGTAGCTGCCTGGATGATGATGAAGAGGGGCTGTCCGGTCACTCTTCTGCATTTCGATTCAAGGCCATATGCCGATGCTATAGACCAGTCAATGAGATGCGCCGAGGTTCTGGTTGACTGGACGAGCGGCCGGAAGATCGACTTCATCACAGTCCCCATTCGCCGGGGAATTGAGAAGATATCATCTCACTATCCGAGAGCAACCTGCGTTCTCTGCCGGCGTTTGATGTACCGAATAGCCACAGAGGTCATGCAGAGGCGGGGCTGTCTGGGAGTTGTCACCGGCTATTCCATGGGCCAGGTGGCCTCACAGACGGCAGATAACATTCTGGCTGAGCAGGCGGCGATAGGAATTCCCGTGTTTCATCCGCTCATCTCTCTGGACAAGACCGAGATTACTGACCTCGCCAGAAAGATAGGCACCTACGGAATTACTGCCGAAACCAAATCCTGCACCGCCGTGCCGATCAAGCCCATGACGAGGGCAAAGAAGGAGGAGATCCTTCTGGCTGAGGAAGATCTGGGGCTGAAGGAGATTGCCCGGGCGCTGGCAAACGAGATGACGATAACGAAGATCGGATATGCCTGAATAGGATTTGCTCGAACCAGATCCGATCAAATCAGATCCGATCGTACAGGATTTGTTTTACTAGACTAATTATTTTAAACAGATATTTATTTCTTTTTGGCGCATTGAGCCACTCAGAGACGGTCAGTTTGCCCCTCGAATAGATTTCTAGATAATGATTGCAGAATTTTTGGCCTGGCCAGTTAGCGTGAGGCGATTTGGCCATGGGGTATCTAGTGATTTTCTAGCTAATCGCTAATGCATCAACAAATGTTGGTCCAGTATGACTCAATTCACAGAAAAATAATACGCATTATCTATGATTTATGTCACAATTTTTCCACTATTTTTGGAAAAATGAAGGCGTAAAACATAAATATTGAAAGAAGATAGTAGGATTAACAAATCAAAATTAATTAAGTAAGATTGCTTTAGCATGCCCTGAGGTCTAGAGCTAAGCATGATGAATCAGTTAAGTAGTGACTGCATTTGTGCAAAGCATGATAATTCAAGAACTCAGGTGTTGGAGGGATAAGGACGGCTGAAGAGAAGAAGCGTTCAAAGAAGAGCGCCAAAGGCACGATGACGGTTCAGGAAGCTGGCAGGAAGGGTGGTTTAAAAACCGCCGAAACGCATGGTAAGGAATTTTATGAGGAAATCGGCCACAAAGGCGGCCAGAGAGTCAAGGAATTGATTGAGGAAGGAAAGAAAGCCAAAGCTCAGAACACTGAGAGCCACTAGCCGGTCTTCGGCGAAGAATCGCAAAGCTGGTTAAGCCAGTCCCAGCAAATGCACAACCGTATCCTGAAACTAGATCCATTTTATCGGGACTGGCGTCTTGGTCCCGGCTGATTTCCTCGGACTCTCAGGATATGAATTTTGTCGGCATCAGTCTCGATATCGGTTCCTTTAAGGCTTTTCTGGTTCGGATTTCTGAATTTTTCAGGGGACTTTTTCCTTGAAGGTTTTGCTTCAGGGATTCTGCCCAAGGGATTCAGCCTTTAGTTAATGGTTCTATCCTCAGTTGATTTTCCCGGGGTTGCCGCCGTTTCGGCAGACGGATCGAATGACTGAGCGATTTTTTTTATAGAAAAGCAGGCAGAAGACCCTCTCCCTTCAGGGGGCGGGATGAATGCCGTACCTACTGCTATAGAATCATGAAGCGAAATCTATATCTAGTTATGGGTCCATTAATTTGTTAATGGAGAAAACAAGATACGCACACTATAATATCAACTATCATCTTGTCTGGATACCTAAATATCGCAGGAAGGTATTGGTTGGTAC
>DAONES010000061.1:0-11913 GCA_035403205.1 Methanothrix sp.
GCCAGCTATTCCATTCCCTCCGGATGGCCCGAGTACATAAACGAGTGGCACCTCAAAGCGGAGATCTGGAAGGGCGACAGGCTCCGTTCCGGCAAAGCCTTCACCCTGCTGGTGGAAAACCCCGAGAACAAGCCGCAAGCAATGATAAGCAGCATCGAATATGTCGTCCCGCCGGATACGATCGCAGTAGGCGAAAAGAGCCTGGTCAAGGTGCACGCCGCCTACTCCAACCTGGCTGCGGGAACTAAAATCGAGGCGACTATCCGAGATGGCTCAGGCATCTTGGACTCAGGCCTGAGCCGCAAGCTTTCCGGCAGCGGCGAGGTGATATTCACTATGAGGATCACTCCCAGGAATGCGGGCTTCTGGGATCTGGAAGCTGCCCTGGCTACCGTCTCGGGATCAATGCCTCTTGGGGATAAGAAAAACTTCCGAATCAACGTAGTGTCGGGATAGGAAATTACTCAAGATGAAATTCATGATACAAATGGTGTCCGGTAGGGAATTGTTATGAATATAAGTATTAAGATGCAATTGCTTTCGGCAGCTATCCTGTGCTTGGCAGCAATCGTCATTCCATCTGCCTTTGCCCAGGGCGCGGATGACCTGAATGTCTGGAACGTCTATTGCACGGGAGACGGATCAAGCTGCGCTGCAGCTGAGCAGGCCAGTGGAGACTTGATGTTTAACGTCTTTCCCGGCAAAGTGAATTGGAGCATGACCCAGAACTGGCTGCAGGCCAATGGCTATCCGATCCAGCCATCGGTTTGGAATGTCTACTGCAATGGAGACAGCTCAGAATGTGCCATCTCCAAAGAGGCCACGGGGGTTTTGATGTTTCCGCAGTTCACAGGAAGGGTGCCCTGGGACGTGGCTCAGGCCTGGATCGCCGCCTGGAAAGAAAAAAATAAGCCCAAAGACTGGAATGTTTACTGCAACGGGGATAGCACGGAGTGTGCAATATCAAAGCAGGCCACAGGCACGCTCATGTTCCCTCAGTTTACAGGAAAGGTGGACTGGGACACCGCTCAGGAATGGATGACGTCCTGGAGAGGCGAAAAGACCACCGGAGGGTCCACAGCATTGGGGTCCGGGACCGCTCATACCTACAACGGCATTGATTTTCAGGTGGAAGGAGTGGCACTGAAAGCTAATGCAGGGCAAACCGCCGACTCCATCAGTCTGCAAGGAAAGACCGCCAGAGCGGTGCATGTTCTGGAGTTTGCCGGCTGGAGCACCGGGCTGTCGGATAACACCTTGGTGGGCCACATCAATGTGTGGTACGAAGATGGAACCGTTGAGACGACTGATTTGGTGATGGGAGTGAACATTGCCGAATGGGCTTACGATCGACCGGAGATCCAATCGCAGCTCAGGCACAGCAAGGTCACGCCCGCTTACTCCTGGCCAAGCACAACCAGCTCCTCCTCTGGATATGAGGGGCACTATTTCTACGCGAAGGTGGACACCGATCCCAGCAAGCCTCTGGACCGGCTGGAGCTGGCGCTGGACTCAGACGAGCCACAGCTTCAGATAGAGATCAGAGCGATAACTCTGGAGGAGTAGATATCTAGAGATCGAGCAAAGCCAGCGATAGTGCTTCTTTCAAGGGGAGATCTCGGATCCGGCCAGAAGAGCCAGACGGCTGGCGACTATCCGCTGCACTCCCCGCCCGATTCATAGGCCTCCCTGAGCTGGTCTGCAACGCTCTCACCCAGCCTTTTCCCGGCGAAGACGAAAAAGGCCTCGGCAAATTCCGGCCGCAAGCAGCCGGTGTTCTCGGTGCCGTCCAGGACCAGATCTGCCAGATAGCGGATATCCTCGACGGACAGATTTTTCAGTCGCTGCTCGAACTCCTGCACGCTGCGAGAATGGTGATTGGCGACAGGAGGCAGAATGTTCATGTACTCAATCTCAATTCCCTTTTTGAGCAATACTTCCATTTCAGGAACCAGCTTTACCAGTATCTGGTGGTCTCTTTCATTCAGGTCGCGGGCCATATTATAGGAAATGCTCTGCAATAATAAATCATTAACTGCAAAAGCGCTAAATGAAAAAAAGCTTCAAATGCACTTGCATGACGCAAAATTATAAATATAACTAGCTAAATTTATTATACCTAATTTGGGTGGATTTCGCATGGCTGTGATACTAAACTGGTCGGGGGATGCTATTATCCGAGATACGGTTATGTGGGACAAGAGGGCAGTATTGGGCAATCCGGGTCTTTACATTCCCACCGACATCCGCGCCTGGCTCTCCTCCACGAACAGCGAGGTCATCTTCAAGACTTTGAGGGATCTGGGCCTTCCCTCCGTCCGCGAAGCTGGAACCTTTGACCTGCGTGCCTGGACGATCTGGAATTACGTGGCGTGTAGCATCCAGTATGTCACCGACAAGAGCTCTTTTGGCCTTGACGACTTCTGGCTCTTTCCAGAGGAGACTCTCGTCCTGAACAAGGGAGACTGCGAGGATTCATCCTTTCTGCTGGCCACACTCCTTCTCGCCAGCGGCATCTCCGAGCACTGCGTGAGGGTTGTTCTAGGGTCAATTTCCACACCGGACGGGTCTTTTGGTCATGCCTGGGTGGTCTACCAGGACGAGTCGGGCCGCTGGTGCCTGCTGGAGTCCACGCTGGATTCCATCCCTGAGCAACTCACGCCGGCGGATACGTTTATTGCGCCAGCAATCCAGTACCGGTATCAACCCCAGTTCTGCTTGAACGGCTCTCACGTCTGGTCGATTGGGGAGGCAAAGTCGCAGATAGACGATTACCTGAAGACAAGGGGCCGAATGCGGAGGAACGAGAAGGCTTCCGGGAAGAGAACCTCTCGGGTTCCATTTTGAGATCGATCGAAGCTATTAAGCTATGATCATTCTTCCCGATCATCTCGAAATGGTTCTACATGTTTACTATCATCGGGAAATAGAGATCGTTTCTCACTCATTTTCCGTATCTCTTGCAACATGCTCTTCATCTTCTGCCAGTGCCCTCCCACCCAGTAGAGCTTTTTGCAGGATCTGCACCGCCATCTCTTCCTGCCCGGCATTCCCCCCTCATCCGCTTCATCCACTTCGTCCAGTGGACCGTTGCACATGGTGCACCTTTGGGGATCAAGACGCAGCGGCAAGCCGGACTGGGCCATTTCGGCCAATTGATCTGACAATTTCGAAGACCTGATCAGCAGGCAGGAAACTCCTGCGCCTCTGGCCGCCTGAAACAGCCCCCGGTCCCTGGTAATAATAGTCCTTAGCTCCGCTTTTGCCTGACAGATGAGCCCTTCGTCGCTCTCGTCCGCCGTGATGGCCACATCCTGTCCCAGCATCCGCAGCCACCTGCCCAGGCGAATGAGCATTAGATCCGCCAAAAAGCGCTGCCCGATATCCCAGCCCATATCCTCAGACGCTCTCAACACTCGATCACCCCATACTCGATCTCTTCATTCCCGGTCTGCTCAATCAATCCGCAACTATTTATCGATTGATCTCAGCAGTCATCTGCCATGAAGAAGGCGATGAGCAATGTGGACGTCGCCGCCATGGCTGCGGAGCTATCCGACAGGATCCTGGGCGGCTTTATGGGCAAGGCCTACCAGCAGTCCTCAGACAGGATCTGGCTCTCGATTGCCTCTCCTGCAGAAGGCAGGCTGGATCTGCTCCTTGCGGCTGGCAAAAGGGTTAACATCACCAAAGGGCAGCGGCCGGCATCCAAAACACCACCCCAATTTCCCACCATGCTCCGGAATCGCATCTCCGGGGGAAGGATTGTCGAGATCTTGCAGCATGACCTTGACAGGGTTATGGAGATCGCAGTCGAGCGAAGCGGCGCTCGCTATTATCTCGTTATCGAGCTGTTTCCCAAGGGCAGCGTAATTCTGCTCGACGAGAACCGAATGATCCTCTCCATGCTCAGGAAGATGATCTACCGTGGCAGCAAAATGGCAGCAGGCGAGAGGTACCTCTACCACCCCGGCCAGCTCGACCCCAGAACCATCTCCAAAGAAGATCTCGCCGCCTGGCTTTCCGGCACCGGCCAGGACCTGGTTCGGTCCATTGTTCGAGGACTGAACATGGGCGGAACCTATGGCGAAGAGGTATGCCTCGTCGCAGGGGTCGATAAAAATAAGCCTGCCGCAGATCTAACTGCAGAGGAGATCGATCGGGTCCATCAGGCCCTGCGAGAGGTCTTCCTCAATAATACCCTTGATCCGCACATCGTTCTTGAAAACGGCGAGCCGGTGGATGTCCTCTCCCGCCCTCTCAGGATCTACGAGTGCCTGGAGAAAAAACGCTACGCAACCTTCAGCGAGGCACTCGATGCGTTCTTCGTTGAAAAAGAGGATGACGGGGAGAAAAAGAAGGATCCGCTGGACCGCAGGATTGAGCTGCAACAAAAAGCAATTGATGAGTTCGATGCCCAGGAGAAGTCCCTCATCGCCAAAGGCGAGATGGTCTACCAGATTTACGGCAGCGTCGAGGGGGTCCTGCGCGTGGTCTCAGATGCAAAAGCCAAAGGCTTCTCTTACAATCAGATCTGGGAGAAGATCAGCGGTTCGGGCCTGCCCCAGGCGAAGGTCATCCTCTCTCTGGACGGGCAGGGCGAGATGCGCGTCCTTCTGGAGGGCGAGGAGATAGAGCTGAATGCGGGCCTCACAGTTCCCCAGAATGCGCAGAGGTACTACGAGAAGGCCAAGGAGATGGCTCGAAAGGCCAGCGGGGCAAAGGAGGCTCTGGCGATCACAATCGAGCTTCGGGCAGCAAAGAAGGCACCCAGGAAGTGCAGCCCCTCCGTCCATGCCCATCAACGCCGTCGCAAGCCCAAGTGGTACGAGAGGTTCCGCTGGTTCACCTCATCAGACGGATTTCTGGTGCTGGGGGGAAGGGATGCGGATAGCAACGAGGAGATTTACGCCAAGTATCTGGAAAAGCGGGATCTGGCTATGCACACCGATGCTCCAGGCGCGCCCCTCACTGTGATCAAGACCGAGGGCGAAGCTGTGCCGGAGAGCACTCTGGCAGAGGCGGCCCAGTTTGCAGTGAGCTATTCATCCATCTGGAAGGGCGGGCTTGCCGCTGCTGACTGCTATCTGATCAGGGGCGATCAGGTCAGCAAGACTCCGGAATCAGGGGAATTTCTGAAGAAGGGCGCCTTCGTCATCCGCGGAGAGCGCACCTATTTCAGAGATACCCTTCTGGGCCTGGCCCTGGGAATAGCGGATGGCATTCTGATCGGCGGGCCGATCTCAGCAGTCAGGCCGAAAGCCGATCCCGTGGTGCAGATTGAGCCAGGCGAGCTTAATCCCGATGACCTGGCAAAGAAAATCTACCGCCAATTCAGTGAAGTGGTCGAGGACAGAGCATTCTTGAAGTCAGTGGCCTCTGTCGACCAGATTATTCAGTTCTTGCCTCCCGGAGGATCGAGGATAAAAGAGAATCAGCAGAGCGAAATCTCGTAGCTGGGGCGCGAGTCGCACCAAGAGATGCAGCGGACGGCAGCGAAGGCATCAACCGTCTTTAACCATCATCATCCATTTTCGCTGCCTGCCAGGCGCTCTCCGCATTTCTTGCAGTAGCCTGCATCATTGTCATGTCTGTCCAATCCGCAACCGGGACAGATTTGTATCTTCTTTTCCCTATCCAATAAAAGCCAGGCCCGAAAGATCCTAGCCGCCTGGAAGGGAATGATGATTATTCCGGAGATTATCATGGCCACTGTAACAAACCTGCCCGCTTCTGACACTGGCACAATATCACCGAAGCCCACCGTGGACACGGCGACCACAGTGAAGTAGAATGCGTCTCCGAAGTTCTGAACATCAGGATTTACGGGGCTTTCCACAAAATAGAATAACCCAGAATATACGAAGAATATTATAATTATACTTACGACGAGTTGAGTGACATTTATCATTCTGGGGCTTATGGTGCCGAATAGCAGATGATAGCGGGATATGAACCGCAGGAATCTGAATATCCTGAAGACCATTAGCACTCTCAGAGTCTGAATGACTCGGATATCATAGATAAAATATGGTTGGGGCAGGGCCAGCAGTATGAGGGTGGGCATAATGGCGACCAGGTCTATGATGCTGTATTTGTCCTTTGCATAGGCCAGACGATTGGGAGAGCCGTAAAGCCTGAGAAAATACTCCACAATGAAGATGGCAACAATCAGTATCTCCGTCTTCCAGAGCTGGCCCCTGAGGCTGCTTGAGATATTGTAAGTATTGATTACAAAGATCGCCACCAGCAGGAGGTTTAGGGTGATGATGGCGATGTCTATTCCCCTTCCCAGAGGCGTCCTGAAATCGATCATGTAGAACTCGACAGCCTCTCGAAAGGTCCGGTGTCGAGTTCTTTTATCCTCTTGCCAGGCAGAGCTTCGCAGGCCATTCATCCATATGCCATTGCACCTCCACCAAAATAAAACAATGCCCGCTCAGTTCCAGCCGTGCACCTATGCAGCCAGCCTCAGTCTCTCCTATATTTCACAGCCCGATTTCGCAGTCTGAATATCCCGCACTTGCACACAGTGCTTGCCTTCAGCACTTGCCTTCAGCACTTGCCTTCAGCACTTGTGTCTGTCTATGCTTCAGTTCATTGCTGCCTGCTTACTGATTGTTTACTGCCTGTTACTGCTTTCCTTTGATGTGCCTTATCTCTATAGCCACTCCCCGGCGAGATATCTTCATCTCCCAGCCGGACATCTTCGCCCTGCCAACGCCGAAGGCCTTCTCTCCCGTAATTATAACCTCATCTCCGGGACGTATCTGGTCATCTGCCTCTACCACTCCGGGAGCCAGCAAGGAGCCTTTGGGCAGGAAATCGCCGATACTGACGATGTATCTTCCGAGGGCTTGCAGCCGGGCTGCGCCAGCCAGGGAGAGGGCGATCAAGCCGCTGGGCGTGGTCGCAGCGAGCGGCTTTTTGTGCTCATCCTGAATCTCCCGGCCCTTGACCACGATCTTTCCCTGCAGAAGAAGGTCGGAGGCACCTTCTCCAAAGTAGAAATCAGCGTGGGCGCGGTATCTCAGGAGCCGCAGGTCTGGCAGCCGCCTGGCATCCCGGCAGGCTTCGGCTACAGCGCCGCTCAGCCGGTCCAGGGCCGGGCCGCCCGTCCCGCCTCCTGTAAACTCGGCATCAATGCCCATCTCTTTTACCGTCTCCAAGAGATCGCCCTCCAGGTGGGCCACTATCCTAGCGTACCGGTTCTTCTTGAGGTAGGCCTCCAGGCAGCCGGAGAGCCACGCCCTTTCCTCTTTGTCCCAGCGGCCGGTTACGGGAACGTCGTAGCTCGCAGCCGGATAGGCCTCCTCCAGTTCGCGGGGCACCAGAGCCAGGGGAGAGGTCAGGATCAGCTCGTGAAGATAGCGTCGGTGGCCTCCCACTGCCTCGGCAAAGAGCCGGTGCGATCGGGAGAGCGAATAGGGCTTCTTTGCCGAACAGGGCAGGAGCAGAAGAACATCGCTCTCCGGAGCCCTGTACCTGCCAATCACCCTCTCTGCAAAGCGGGTGACCTCCACGCGCTGCAGGGATTCGGAACAGTTGGCATAAAAGGTGCTGCGGCGAATCTGGGGGGTTCTCCTCTCCAAATACCGGTGCTCGCCGTCCAGCAGGCGCAGGGCTGTAGTCTGCTCAGGGGTCACCCGCACCTGCCGCTCTACGTACTCCCGCATGTTCTCGGATCGAATGGCCTGCCGAACTGCGAGCAGCTCCTCTTCCAGCTTCTCCATATTGTGGGCGATGAGCAATTCCTTTTTGATCCCATCCTCAGCCATCTTCTGGCAGCTATGGCAGCGGCAAGGAAGCTCTGCCAGATCCGTGGCATTCCAAACGCCGTTCCGAGTGTGATATCGGCCCAAGAGGCCGTCAGCCAGGACGCGCGTTCCGTCCAGCAGGTCGACGCCCAGGTAGACCAGCAAAGCCAGGTTGGCAGGCGAGGCGACGGCAGGGGCATAAAGAGCCGCGTCCGGGGCGATCTTTTCGCGGGCGTCAATGGCCGTAGCTACCAGGTCTCTGGGATTTTTCAGGGCGCCGGCATTGCCTAAAACATAGACATCGGCATTCTCCGGCTCTTTTTCGCTGAACGGATGGACCATTATTCCCTTGGGCCCGGAGGTCTCCAGGGGCGGCAGCTCCAGGGCGGGCTCGGAACGCAGCGCCGAGGGAACGTAGGGCAATATGGCCAGCTTCTTTGGATCGTCTGGATCACGCAGAGCCTTTGCGGCATCAATCGCCTCCTGAAGGCTGGCGTAGCTGTAGACGCTGCCCACAGAAACGTAATCATCCTTGCTGATCAGGGCAGGGGTGCTGATCTGCCGGCCGAAGAGCAGCTTTCCCATGCGGGCCGGGCCGTCGCGGCGGAGAACCTCGAAGTACTTGGTCATGAGTTTTATGCCTCACTCACTGATCTGTGGTTAGTTAGTCATATTAATACTATTACGATGGGTTAGGGACGATGAAGAACTGCTAAAGTAATCTGTAATAATAAATTGCTGCGGTAGCAGCTGAAAATCTGTTTGAGAACATATCGGCAGCTGGGAACGATGTACTGGTCCTGAAAAATGCAATTGCTTATGCATCGGTCTTGATATCACCGAGCGTAAGCAGGCGGATGAAGCTCTGCGGGAGAGCGAGGCCAGATTGCGGACGATTCTGAACTCAGTGCATACAGGTGTTGTGATCATCGATTCGGAATCGCACATCATTATGGACGTCAATCCGATTGCAGCGAATCTGATCGATCAGCCGCGCGAGAAGATCATAGGAAACATTTGCCACCGGCACATCTGCCCGGCGAACGAAGGGAGTTGTCCCATTACGGATTTGAGAAAGACCGTAGATAACTCCGAACGCCTTTTGATCAAGGCAGATGGCACGACAATCCCCATCATCAAGACGGTTGTGCCGATTGCGCTGGATGGACGCCAATTGCTCGTTGAAAGCTTTATCGATATCACTGAACTCAGGCTGGCAGAACAGGCCCTGCAGCAAGCCAATAAGGCTCTGGAAATTGCCATCGAACAGGCCAGAAAGGCCAATGCCGCCAAGAGCGAATTTCTGGCCAATATGAGCCACGAGATTCGCACTCCTCTGAACGGCATTATCGGCATGATTGGAATTTTAATGGATACGTGCTTGAGCGCCGAGCAGCGTGAATATGCTCAAATTGCCTATCTCAGCGGAGAGATCCTGCTATCGCTCATCAATGACATCCTTGACTTGTCGAAAATCGAGGCTCACAGAATGGAACTGGAAATGCTGGATTTCGACCTTCGATCGGTTCTGAAAGATACTGCAAACCTTCTGGAGATCAGTGCTCGCAAGAAAGGGTTGGAGATGAGCTGGAGGGTGCAACCCGCCGTCCCTTCGCGCCTTCGCGGAGATCCAGGAAGGCTTCGCCAGATTTTGATCAACCTGGGAGGCAATGCGGTGAAGTTCACCGAGCGGGGCAGAATAGCAATTGTGGTCAGCCTGGATTGCGAAGATGAAAGCAGTGCCACAATTCGCTTCGACGTTACCGATACAGGCATCGGCATTCCGGCTAACCGGTTGGATCTGCTATTTTCTCCTTTTGTTCAGGTGGATGGTTCGACGACGCGCATATATGGCGGCACGGGTCTGGGTCTGGCCATATCCAGACAGCTGGCTGAGTTGATGGGAAGGCAGGATCGAGGTAGAGAGTCAGAACGGGAAGGGGTCTAAATTTTGGTTTACTGCCGTGCTCAAAAAGCAAACAGCAGCCAATTTGCCTGCAAATGAGGCGCTTGCTGAGAATGGGGATACCAGGGAAATTGAGGCCGGTCAGGTTATCCGATTTGATGAGAGTACGACAAAGCGGAAAATTCGCATCCTTGTGGCAGAGGACAATCAAGTCAACCAGAAGGTGGCCCAATTGATGCTGGGAAAGATGGGTATTTGGAGCGACGTTGTGGCCAATGGCCATGAAGCCATCCATGCTCTCCAGACCATTCCTTATGACCTGGTGCTGATGGACTGCCAGATGCCTGAGATGGATGGCTTTGAGGCTACACGCCGCATCCGTCAGTTCAGTCGGGAATGAGCGATTTCATCGAAAAACCGGTCCTGAGAAGCGAACTGGCGAAGGTGCTTGCTAGATGGCTGCAATAGCACAATAGCACCGAAATTGCCACATACTGAGCAGATCAGGCATTTGATTGGAAATGGCAAATTGCTTTCCTCTGGACCACCCGTCCGCCTGAAGGAGCGCGTGGCGTGCGATACATTCGATGTTCAGGGCTTCGGCCTGGTCAGCCTCTCCCAGGTGGACTACCCCGAGATGGGGACTATCGAAGCGGTTCATGCCAGGGAGTTTGCCATGGAATGGCTTCTCAATGTCGTTGTTTTCCTCGATAAGGATGATCTGGTTGGCACAAATGCAGACGGGTCCATTCCCTGCCTGGTTTCTCTCTCTAAATCCGAGTTTGACCCAGCCAACTGGTAGGTGTGATCTGATGAATTTTTACTTAATACGCAGATCTTCAAACTCTTCAAACTTTTCAAGCTAGTCAATCTATTCAGTCTCTGTCACTCCTGGTGACGGCATTGAGGCGCGCAACTCCTCCGATCTCTCTGATAAAATTCGCCACAGAGTCCGGAACCAGCAAAGGCCATTCTCCATTCTTCCTCATCAGCTTGCGAATGACAGTTCCTGAGTACTGCTCTCTTTGATACATGGGAGATCTTCTTATCTCGATTCCGGCTTCGGTCATGAGCTGGATTACCAGAGGATTGTTGGAGTAGACAACATCAAAACGGGGCACCATCGATCGCAGATGAGAGGCCCACACCGAGTTTCTTTGGATATCCTGTAGCGGCGTGACCACAGAGCACTCCCTCAGACCGACCTCGCTCAGAGCGGCATAGATCATCTCCATCCTTTCGCCGCCGGTGAAGGGATTCTCGGGAGTGTGGCTCTCCTGGGCGCTCCCTATCACTATCACTATCTCATCCACCTCCTGGGCGATCTTCTTCAAGACCGCCTGATGCCCGAGGTGATAGGGCTGGAAGCGCCCAATGTAAAGCCCGCGCATGATCCTCAATGCTCTTATTTGCCGATAACCTGCTTTCCGATGAGCTTGATGGCGCTCTCCTTGTTGGGGCCGATGGGCGAGCCCACCACGATCTGCGTGACTCCAGTCTTGAGAAGCTCATCCACCCTTGCCCTGCAGTCCACAGGCGCACCGGAGACTGAGAAGACCTCGGTCATTTTGGCAGTGACTGCTCCCATAGCGGTCTTGAAGTCGTATTTGGTAATGGCTTCGGAGATCGTCTTCGCCTCATCCATGCCGATTCCGTGTCGCTCCAGGACGTTCTCGGGCGATCCGGCCACGATGAAGGCCACCACTATCTTGGAGGCATTGATCGCCTTGGCCGGGTCCTTATCGGCGCTGAAGCTGGCATAAGCGCAGACCTGCACATCCTCCGGCTTTCTGCCTGCCTTTTCCGCGCCCTGCCTGATCATGGGCACGGCGAATTTGAAGTCATCCGGATGAGAGGCGTTGATGAGCACTCCGTCAGCAATGGCTCCGGCAAGCTCCAGCATCTTCGGCCCCTGAGCGCCGATGTAGATGGGGATCTTGCCGACAGAAAACGCCATCTGCGCTCCTTTGAAGCCTGCCGCGTTCACCTGCTCGCGAGCCAGGAAAGAGCGAATGGCCTGAACTGACTCTTTGACGCGAGAGAGAGGCTTGTCCCAATCGATTCCCATCTTCTCGAAGGTGGCCTTATCTCCGGGCCCTATTCCCAGAATGGCCCGCCCTCCGGACAGCTCATTTATGGAGGCGATGGATGAGGCGATGATGGCCGCATTCCTGGTGTAGGGATTGGTGACTCCTGTTCCCAGTGAAATCCGATTGGTCATCATGGACAGCACTGCGAGAGTGGTCCAGA
>DAONES010000062.1:0-11861 GCA_035403205.1 Methanothrix sp.
CCTAAATCAATTATGAGGGAAATTTTAAAAACTTAGGTGAGGGCTAAACACGTACGAAAAAACAAACAACTTTGGTTTAAAAATCGATGCTACAGATATGAGGGTTAGTATCTGCACAGTAAATTGCGTCTGGAGTTGCTCGATAAAAATCACTATCTACAAACACCAGCAATTGCATTCTGGTCACCATTGGCTGATGGCTGCAAGCCAAATAAATTCCTGTATAGAATGAAGCGCGATCTATTTTTAAAAATTTTGATTGACCTCTTCGACTGCATAAACTTGTGTCTAGATTCGAAGCGGTCAGAAATACTCGCCTCATAATTCATTAGTAACGTGATCAAAGACATAAATACCAGAAAGTACATCGGCATCCAAGGGAGGATTCTCATGCACCGAAAGATCATATATCTCATTATTCTAATATTATTATTAGTCGTCTTGACGCAGGCCTTGCCCGCCGCCCGCCCCGAGACCGGCACCATCATCCGCGATACGATTCGCAACGGTGACGGATTGCTGGTCATCTACAACAACTGGACCATGGATACCGTAGCTGTGCTTACCGACAGATGGGACAAGCCAAAGGTTGCAGTCTATCTGCGGACCAAGGATGCCCTGGAGATAGACGGCTTAAAAGATGGAGAGTATAGCCTCTATTTCACCATTGGAAGCGGATGGAATTCCAGCGCCGGGGATTTTGAAACAGTGTACAATCATGTCCTCTTCCCACCCATGGTCTTTGAGACCGACGATACAAACTACACCATTCAAGAGGTGCAGCTTCAAGAAGCGGACGCCACCAACTTCGTGCCCGGTAGATTCTCGTTCCCGGACATCAGATCTTGAGGAAGGTCGCTTGCACCTCGGCGCGCAGGTGATCCTTCCCTTTTATGCGCATCTTCCAGCAGTGAGTGACGATGCCGGCCTGCTGAATCCGCTGGCTGCAAAATAATTCCGCCACCTCATCCTCTCTGAAGTAGTGGGTGACAATGCCGCTGCCCCGCCGGAATGTCCCCGGCTCAACCTCTGCTCCCTGTCCGGCTCGCATATCCAATTCGCTAAAATCGCGAAAGAATATCCGCCCTCCCAGCTTAAGAATGCGCGCCGTTTCAGCTGCCAGAGCCCGCCGCCCATCGGCCAGCAGGTGTCCTGCCACATGAAAGGCAAAGACCGCATCAAAGCAGCTCTCTCGTAGGGGCAGGCATCCGGCATCCGCCTGGATGAATGCAGCATCCTCACGAACTTGGCTGGCCAGACGAAGCGCCTGAGCTGAGACATCCAGGGCGACGGCACGGCATCCGCCGGGCAGCGCCGAGAGAGTCTTGCCGTCTCCAGAGCCCAGCTCCAGGACGAGGAAGCCCTTCGAGACGGCGGGCAGGTCCACGACAGCTCCGCCCCAGAGGCGGCCCCGGCAGGTATAATCCTTTTCCCAGGCTTCAAGGTGAGGCCTGCAGCGTTTTCTTGGATCAGTGTCCACGGTGTCCACGAAGCACTCTACGCTACGAGAAGGCAATAACCCTTCTGCCCTTCTCGGGACGGCTTATTCCCGCCAGCTGTTCTCCCGCAGGCTCTCCGATGATTATTAGTCCCAGGCCGCCGCTCATCTGTCCATGGATCTATTGGACCGCTTCCGTGGCTGCTTGCTGGGCCTGGCTGTGGGCGATGCCCTGGGAATGCCAACTGAGGGCTACACTGCCAGGGAGATCAAAGATAAATTCGGATCGATCAGTGAGATGCTGCCGGCCCCGCAGGGCCACTTTCACAGCGGCCTTCTCGCCGGCCAGTTTACCGATGACACTGAGGAGACTCTGCTCCTTGCCGAGTCGATCATAGAAGCCTCCGGGTTCTCTTCAGAGGGATTCGTCGGCAAGCTCACCGCCTGGGGCACAGCCTGGACCCTGGACGAGCGGCTCAACCGGGGGGTAGGTTTTGTCACCCGATCGGCAGTTGAGAGCATGATCGCTGGAACGGACTGGAGGCAGTCGGGCCTGTCCATTCCCACCTGCGGCGCAGCCATGCGCGTTGCTCCCATAGGCCTTCTCTACCATCCGGATATCAATGTCGTCAAGAGCTATGCCGATCTGCAGAGCCTGCCTACCCACGTCTCTCCGGCAGCTCGGGCCGGGGCGGTAGCGGTAGCCGTGGGCGTGGCCCTCGGTGCCGCCGGCCTGTCCAGGGAGACGGTCTTCCGGAATGCCGCTTCACAGGCCAGCCGCCTTGATGCCGAATTTGCCGAAAGGCTCCTCTGGGCCGGCTCATTGCTGGACCTTCCGCCGGAAGACGCCCTGGGACTGATCCGAAACTCGCCTCTGGCCATGGAGACCGTGCCCGCGGCCTTCTACTGCTTCCTCAGGTTTGAGCCCAAAGAGGCTCTCGTCATGGCCGCCAGCAGCGGTGGAGATACTGACTCCATCGCCTCCATCGCCGGCTCCCTCTTCGGCGCCGTCTTCGGGCCGTCCTGGATACCTGAGAGCTGGCTTGATTCTCTTGAGGATAAAGAGAGAATTGAGAATGCCGCCCGCGGAATGTTCCGGCTTTTTTCCTCATTTTGCCGTTAGGGCGTGGCCGATTTATATCATTAGCTCGTGGTGCTTTTTATGATAAATGTAGGAATTGTCGGTGGTTCGGGCTACACCGGTGGGGAGCTGCTACGTCTCCTTGCAAATCATCCCGAGGTTAAGGTAGTTGCCGTTACCTCCAGAAAGCTGGCTGGAAAGAGCGTTACCGCCGTTCATCATCACCTGTTGAGCATTTATTCCCTGAACTTTGAGGCGCTCAATGCCAAAGAGGTAGCAGAGCGCTGCGACATCGTCTTTACCGCCGTACCCCATGGCACGGCAATGGACTGGGTGCCCGAGCTTCTCGATGCCGGCACAAGGGTCATCGACCTGTCTTCCGACTACCGTCTGCCCACAGAGGTCTTCGAGAAGACCTATGCCACAAAGCACCGCGCTCCCCGCGAGGCAGTCTTCGGCCTGCCAGAGCTTCATCCTGAGGTAGCTCGGGCCAAGCTGGTGGGCAATCCCGGATGCTATCCTACCGGAGCTACCCTCGCCGTCGCCCCTCTCGCCAATGCCGGCCTGGTGGAAAGAGTGATCTACGACTCCAAGTCAGGCATATCCGGAGCAGGAATAGAGCCCACTGAGACCTCTCACTATCCCAACATGTCCCAGAATGTCATCCCCTATAAGCTCACAGCGCACCGGCATGTCCCGGAGATCAAGCAGGAGCTATCCCGCCTCTCCCCTGGCATAAAAGTGAACTTCACTCCCCATGTCGTTCCCTCAGTCAGGGGCATCCTCACCACTGCTCACGTCTTGGCACGCGAGGGCGCCGAGGACACCCTGCAGGACAAGAACCAGGTCTCGGCGATCTATCGCGAGTTTTACAAGAACGCTCCCTTCGTTCGCATGGCAAATGCCGTCCCTAAGCTGTCGTCAGTGCGCGGTTCAAACTTCTGCGACATAAGCTTCGAGCCTGAGAAGGACAGCGATCGACTGGTGGTCATATCGGCCATAGACAACCTGGTAAAGGGAGCATCAGGCCAGGCCATTCAAAATATGAACCTCATGGCGGGCCTGGATGAGAAGACCGGGCTGTGGTTGCCCGGCATGGCTCCCTGAGCGGACCGGCAGGATTGAGATGAAGACTAAGATGGAGACTATATCGAGGTGGAGATGATGAAGGTCAGGGATGTTATGAATAGTAGACCGGTCACCGTTCAGGCTGACTCTCCAGTGAGCGAGGCGGCCCGACTTCTGCGTGAGAATAAAATCAGCGGCATGCCGGTTCTGGATGGAGACAGTCTTGCGGGCGTAGTATCGGAATCGGATCTTCTGCGCCTTCTATCGGTTGATGATGAGGAAGGCGGTTTGTGGCTTCCCAGTCCTTTCGAGGTCTTCGAGATCCCCTTCCGCGATCTGGTCAAATGGGAAAAGATGCATTCCAATCTGGAGGAGATTCCCAATAAAAAGGTGGGCGATATCATGAGCCGGAATCTGCATGAGGTTGGGCCGGACGACTCTGTGGAGGATGCGGCGGCCATAATGACCGACCATCGCATCAACAGGCTGCCTGTGGTCGAGAACGGGCGGCTGGTGGGCATAGTGACCAGAGGCGACATAATCTCGGGCCTGGGGACGAAGCATGCAGAGAATTGAAGGCGGCATCTGTGCCGTTCCCGGAGTTCGGGCCGCAGGAGTGCGCCAGGGAAAGTATGGCCTGGCGATCATTGCCGCTTCCGGAGAGGCTGCCGGAATGTTCACCACCAACAGGGTAAGAGCAGCACCCCTCGAGACCACCGCCCGGAATCTGGCAGCAACCGCAGGCCATCTGGACGGCATCATAGCCAACAGCGGCTGCGCCAACGCCTACACCGGACCGCGCGGGCTGGAGGATGCGGCGGCCATGGCCGGGCTTCTGGCCGGATTTCTTGGAACGGATGAGAAGAAGATTGGCGTGGGCTCCACCGGGGTCATAGGCCGGTACATGGACCTGCCTCTCATCATCAGTCTCTTTGATCAGGCCAAAGCGAATCTGCGCAGCAGTGGCGAAGCCAGCACGGACGCAGTGCGGGCTATCATGACCACAGACACCAGGGTAAAAGAGATCGCCGTGGAGCACGAGGGATTGCGGGTGGCGGGAATCGTCAAAGGAGCAGGAATGATCGAGCCGAATGTGGCCACCATGCTCTGTTTCCTTTACACGGACGCCGATTTTCCTGCGGCAAAGCTGCATGAATGCCTCACCGATGCCGTTCAGGATAGCTTCAATATGCTCACCGTGGACGGGGACACAAGCACCAATGACACTGTGCTCCTAACGTCTACTGGAAAGGTCAAGGTCAAAGAGGAGGATTTCCGCGCAGCCTTGAGGTACGTCTGCATGGAGCTGGCCCGCAAGATGGCGAGGGATGGCGAAGGCGCCAGCAAGTACTTTGAAACGGTCGTCCGTGGGGCGAAAAGCATCAAAGACGCCCGCCTGGCAGCCAAAGCGGTCTCACGCAGCAGCCTTGTCAAGACCGCGGTCTACGGTGCCGATCCCAACTGGGGGCGAATCATCTGCGCTGTGGGGTATTCCGGTGCGGAGATGGACCCGGCTAAGGTCACTTTAGGCCTGGAAGGAAAGAGGCCGGATGGGACGGTCAGCAGCATCTTGCTGGTGGAAAAGGGCCGCATCGTGGATGGGGCTCTGGACCAGGCCAAGGAGATCATGCAGGGAGAGAGCATTGTCATCAATATCGATCTCGCCCTGGGTAGCGCTTCCGCGCGCGGCTTTGGCTGCGATTTGACCCATGAGTATGTGAATGTCAATGCCAACTACACAACCTGATTGAGCTATTATGTTTCGCGATCAACGTCTAGGTGAAAGCCGGCAGGATGTCCTGGATTACCTCTCCAGCCGGGAGGCGGACGGGCGCATCTTCCAGGCAGATCTGCTGGTGGATATGGCTCATCTGGCAATGCTCAGGGAGCAGGGTCTGGTCTCGGAAGAGGTATGCAGCAAAATTTTTGCCGCTCTGGACGATCTCATGAAAGAGGGGCCGCAGTCTCTGGGGGCAGGCGAGGATGTTCATGAGGCCATCGAGGCTTATGTTCTGGCGCGCGTGGGCCCGGAGGGTGGCAGGATGCACACCGGAAGATCCAGAAACGATGAGGTTGCCACCTGCATCCGTCTCGCTCTGCGCACTCAGATGCTGGATCTAATGCAGGAGCTGCTCAGCCTGCAAAGAACGCTTGTCCGGCTGGCAGAAGAGCATACCGGGACGGTCATTCCCGGGTTCACTCACACCCAGCATGCCCAGCCCACGACGCTTGCTCATCATCTCCTGGCTCATGCCGATGCCTTCGCTCGAGACCTCTCCCGGGCAGAAGATGCCTACCGCCGGGTCAATCTGAGCCCATTGGGCGGGGCTGCCTTTGCCTCCACCGGCTTTAGGATAGACCGGCAGAGGACCGTCCAGCTTCTGGGCTTTGACGGCCTGGTGGAAAACAGCATGGATGCAGTGTCCAGCCGGGATTTCATCCTGGAAGTGCTGGCCTGTCTTTCCATACTGATGGTCAATGCCAGTCGCCTCGCTGAGGAGCTGGTTCTCTGGTCCACCTCGGAGTTTGCTTACCTCGAGCTGGACAACCTCTACGCCTCTACCAGCTCCATCATGCCCCAGAAGAAGAACCCGGATACGGCGGAACTCGCCAGGGGCAAGACCGGCTCCGTCCTGGGAAGCCTCATGGCTGCGCTTTCCATCTGCAAGGGCCTGCCCATGAGCTACAATCGAGATTTGCAGGAGGTTACCCCCCACCTCTGGCGCGGCCTGGACTGGGCGAGAAGCACGGTGCGCATCCTGGACGGCTGCGTGTCATCGCTCCGGTTCAACCTGCCCAGGTTGGCTGCGAGCTCTGGCGCTGGCTTTTCCACTGCCACGGAGATCGCTGATTCGCTGGTGCGCATCACAGGAATGCCGTTTCGAACGGCGCACAGCATCGTGGGCCGCATCGCCGCCTCTGGCATTAGGCCGGGCCTAGTTGAGCTGGACGGGATCTCCCTGGAGCTGGCAGGCTTCAGGGCCAGCGAGCGCGGCTTTTCTGATGCGGACCTGGCACGGGCGCTGGATCCGAAGAGCAATGTCGCCCTGCGGGCAAACACAGGCGGGCCTGCGCCCGCGGAGACGGAACGAATGGTCCGGGATAGGTTGGAAAAGATAGCAGCGGGAGAAGAGCGGCTGGCCATGAGGCGCAGCCGGGCGGAGAAGGCGCTGGAAAAGCTGCAGGCGGAAAAATAAGGAGATTGTCAGCTAGAGATAGAATTGCTTGAACGGCTTTCGGTACTCATCCTGCAGCTCATATTTTAGCACTATTTTATCCGGCAAAATGTGAACCTCTCTGATCGACTGGCTGAAGAGGTACCAGATAAAGCCTCTGTCTGGCAGCCTGTACCTATCCGGCAGGCTTGCCGTAAACTCAGACTGACCCATGATGTAAGTTCTAAGCATCTCGCTTCCTGATGAATAGAGGAAGGGAAAGCTCACGTTTTCGATCTCTCGCTGGCTGCTGCCACGCAGGCGCAAGCGTTGCGCCAGAAATTCCAGGTAGTCCTCACGGGTCACCACCAGCTCTCTGTACTCGCTCATTGCAATCAACCCCGGTTAAAGGCGAAGGGTGAGATAAAAGTTGTCATCGCCAAAAGACAAAAATGAATTCAGGATATCAGCTTTCTTGCCTGGCTTAATTCCGACAGGCTCATCTGCCCTGGTGCCGTGCTCTCGGTGACAAAGCCATAAGTAAGAGCGGAGCCGTAGATAGGAGCTACGGCACGCAGATGTTTGCCAAGCCGGCCCATGGCAATCATGCAGAGCGGCATATCTGCATCCAGCAGGAACTGCAATATCCTCAGATCATCCTGAAGGCTTCTGGGAGTTACGGCTATCTTGGCAATGGCCGCTTTTGTCTTCTTCATCTCCTCGTAGATACCGATCAATTGGGGCTGCTCCGGCATTCCCTGAAAGTCATGATACGAGACTATTACCGGCTTTTTTATGTTAGAAATTGCATAGTCTCTCAGATCCGCCAGAAGCTCCACATCCACGTAGTCGGCATAGTAAGCTGCTTTGATGAGCAGGTCTATTCTCTCTCTTTCGCTTCCCTGAAACATTCCCCCTTCGGTCTTGAGGCGGGCGGTAGCGATGATCGGCTTGATGGTAGCCTTTCGAACCGCTTTCAAGGTCTCCAGGGGATCGCCAGCAGCGAGCAGGTCCAGGCGAAGCTCGAGCATATCTGCTTTTCCTGTAGCCTGAACATAGTCTTCCGCATCCTTTCCTAAGACCGCCACTATGCGCGATTTGTGATTCATGGCAATAATGCTCCCTTGACGTTAGTGGTGCAATGATACTGTTACAGCAATGATATTATTGCTCTACAATGCTCTCCTCAATCTTCATTCCGAAGTGGCGGGCGGTCTCCTCCAGATGGACCAGCACCCCATCACCGGCCTTGAGATCGGTCACCGGCTTTGGCAGACCGTCGGATCCGACGAGCTTAATGGTCTCAGCATTCTGCAGCAGAGTGCTTATCCTCTGTCCATTGGCCTCGGCTTCGATGAGGATCATGGGCCTCTTCTCGATCTTGGCGCGACCGACAATGGCCGTTCTGGCGAGCCCCTCCTTGCTAACGATGGTGACCTCCTCTCCCGATTTAAGCTCGGATAGGTAGCGCGTCTTCTCACCCACCCGAATGTAAGCATGCACTGCTCCGGCGTTGACCCGGAAGGGGCGAGCTGCCACATAGGGACTGTCTTCAGACTCGCTGTGAACCAGGAAGAAACCCTTTGCCTGCGAGCCGATGAGCATCCCCTCACCAAAGGACATCATGCTGGCGGTATCCACACAGACTCGATCTCCCATGCCCACGGGCTTCACTGCCGTCACCTTTGCAGCAATCAGTTCTACCCGGCCTTTCTGGGACTCATCCACCGCATCCATGACCCTCTTGACCTCAGAGGGATCATTGCTGTCCAGCAGCACCCCATCTGACCCCTTTTCCAGAGTGGCCAGCGCCAGACGGGCTTCCTCTCCCGTCTTGACCCCGCTTATGATCTTGACGGATGCGCCATGCAGCCCAGCAATCATATTCTCCAGAGGAATGACCTTCCAATCGGTGCCGATGACGAGAAGATAGTCTACAATCTTGCCCATCTCCACTGCGAATTCTTCGTACTTCTTGTTGGCAATGACCACATAAGCAGCCTTTGTCCCGGAGACCGCTCTGGCAAGAGCGGCGTCCATCGAGTTTGCTGCCTCTTTGGGCAGAGCGGCAGTTCCATCCCCTTCGCCGCCCTTTCCCACGACGGTAATATCCTCGGTCCCTTTTTCTGATCCTGCTGCAAAGAAGGCCACCTTGATCTTGCCCAGCTCCCTCACACGATCGATGTTCTCCCGGTCCACCAAGACGCAGTCGAAACCGGATTCGAGTGCGGTGGTGATCATGGGCTTGACCACTTGCCATGCTCCTTCGGCCATTAGCCACTTCTCTTTCATGTGCTACACCAGGGCATTTTATTACTAATCTCTTTTGGCGGTTTTGCTCAAAAAATTTATATGAGGAGCATAGAATGAGATTATGGGAAATCGGTTGTTCTATAGCCCTGTAAGCTTGCTATTCATGCTATTGCTTGCGCTATTGCTCTTTATCGTCGTGGGATTTCTGTTTCTGGACCTGGCCAGGACGGCCTTCACCAAGATCGGCTTCTCCTGGAGCCAGGCGCTCTTTGTGCTGCTCGCCTCCCTTATCGGAAGCAGCATCAATATACCGGTGACCAATCTACAGTGTAACACCCCACTGGTCCAGGAGAGGCAGATTCGGGCCTTCGGAATCACCTACCGGGTGCCTGTGGTGGAGATGGTAAGCTGCAATACCCTGCTCGCGGTCAACGTGGGCGGGGCGCTGATACCGGCACTGATATCCATCGCCCTGATCCATCAGTTCCCGGGGTCTCTGAACTATGCCATTGCGGGTATCGCTTTCGTGGCGATATTGACTCATCTCGTGGCCAAGCCGGTCCG
The DNA here is from genome assembly GCA_035403205.1 of Methanothrix sp. Taxonomy (GTDB): domain Archaea; phylum Halobacteriota; class Methanosarcinia; order Methanotrichales; family Methanotrichaceae; genus Methanothrix. The sequence continues at coordinate 9,560 of DAONES010000062.1, forward strand.
AGGCCTGGGAATAGTGACACCGGCCCTTCTTCCGCCCCTGGGAGCGGCGATTGCCGCGATCCTGCTGGTCTATTTTGGGGGAGCGCCGCACGACATAATCTTTCTGATAGCCTATGTGAGCGGAACACTGGGGGCGCTCATTGGTGCGGACATTTTAAACCTCAACAAGATCCGTGATCTGGGCGCGCCGGTGGCCAGCATTGGGGGAGCGGGAACCTTTGACGGCGTATTTCTCTCCGGCCTGATCGCAGTGCTCCTGCTCTGAACGGAAAAGAGCGAACGGGAGAGAGCTAACGGAAAAGAGCTTTAAGATAAACGAGGAAAGAGGCAAACATGAGCTTTAGGGGCTTCCTGGAGGATTTAAAAAAAGATGGGATGCTGAAAGAGGTGCAGCAATCGGTATCGCCCATCCTTGAGGTTACAGATCGCGCCTGGGGAAAAGGTCCCATATTCTTTAGCGATGCAGGCGGGCATAAGTGCTGTTTGAACATTCTGAGCACCCGCGCTCTGCTGGCAAGGGCTCTGGGAATAGAGCCACAGGATATGGTCGCTCATCTTGCCGGGATCGGCTACGAGGGGGCGGTTTCCGAGGTGGAATCATCTGCTTTTATGGAGTGCGTGAGCGCTCCTGATCTTGCGCGGCTGCCCATTCTCACCCATTTCCAGGGCGACGGTGGGCCTTACATCACCTCTGCAGTGGTGGTAAGCCAGTTTGAGGGAAAAATCAACGCCTGCGTGCACAGGCTTATGGTTATAGGAAAAGACCGGCTGGCGGTGCGTCTCGTTCCTGGTCGGCACACCCATCAGTTTTATCAGGCGGCAATGGCCAAGGGAGAGGAGGTGCCCGTGGCCATAGCGATAGGGGTAGACCCGTTGCTGCTCATAGCCGCCTCGACGCGCGTTCCTCCGGAAAAGGAGTTTTCCTATGCTGCTGCTCTGCGGGGCTCTCCCGTGGAGCTGGTGCGCCTGGAGAACGGCGTCCTTGCTCCCCATGCGGAGATTGTGCTGGAGGGCTACATCACCGCTGAGAGGGCGAGCGAAGGGCCGTTTGTAGATATCACCGGCACATGTGATCTTGTTCGGCAGGAGCCGGTCATCCGGCTGACCAGGATGATGACCTGCGAGGATCCCATCTACCAGGGCTTGCTTCCAGCGGGAGGCGAGCACAAGATGCTCATGGGAGTTCCCTACGAGCCGCTGATCTACAAAGCAGCCTCAAAGGTTGCCAGGGTTAAAAACGTCATCCTGACGGACGGAGGATGCAATTATTTCCATGCCGTGGTGCAGATAGAGAAGGAGACCGAGCAGGATGCGAAGAGGGTGATCGAAGCAGCTTTTCAGGCGCACGGCTCTCTGAAGCATGTTCTGGTGGTCGATTCGGACATAGACATCTACGATCCCAGCGACCTGGAGTTTGCAGTCGCCACCCGGATGCGAGCGGATGAGGATCTCGTCATCCATCCCAATGTGCGGGGCAGCACCCTAGATCCGCGCAGCCGGGAGGGCATCACAACCAAGATGGGAATAGACGCCACTGCCAGGCTGGAGAGGCTCTGGAAGTTTGCCAGGGTGACGCCGAAGGGGCAGGGTTAGGCAGGGCCGGGAATCCCGAATCCTCGGATTCGCCCTTCGTCTCTTTGTTTTCCCTTTGCGCTATCCCTTTGATTTACCCCTTTTGTTTTATCTATTCGCTTTTCTCTTCAGATCTCCAGGTAGAGGCGGATGCTGAAGACAGTCCCCACGGCGAGGATGATTGACAGCATCAGGGCCAGTACCTGCAACATTATTTCGGTCATCTCATCGTCTCTCTCATTTGATTACATCAATCTTAGAGACTTTCACAGTTATCTGCTTTTCTCTCTGCTGCCTGGATTGCTGCTGCGGGCTGGCCAGTACCTGAGCGGATTTCACTCCCGTGATTATGGCCATGATCCTCACCTTTCCTGTGAAATCGGGCCGGATTCTCGCTCCCCAGATGACATTGGCTCTTGGGTCCAGCTCTTGTGTGAGAGCCCCCGCGATGGCTGCAGCCTCTTTCATGGTCATATCAGGCCCGCCGGTCATGTGCAGGAGGCAGGCGGTGGCTCCCCGGTAGTCCACATCAAGCAGCGGATTCTTCAGGGCGGTCTGAACGATCTTCTCCGGGCCACTTTTCATCTTGGCCTCGCCCACAAACATGAAGGATGCCCCTCCGGATCTCATGATGGTGCAGACGTCGGCAAAATCCAGGTTGATGAGAGACGGAGTCGTCAGGGTCTCGCAGATTCCCTGCACGATCTCGGCGATGATCTGGTCGACAACG
>DAONES010000063.1:0-11851 GCA_035403205.1 Methanothrix sp.
CCCCGGCTCGTCTCGACGCAATCGATTGGCACATCGAAGCTATAGAACCCCTTGGTTATGAGACGGGCATCCCTATTTGGCATGGCGATCTCCTCCACCTTTAGCAGAGGCCTTGAGGGATTGTGGACCATCTTGCCTCTGGCACCTCCTCTTCCCTCACCATCATGATAGGAGAGCCCAAGAATGCCCCGGGGGCTCCCTCCGTCCAGCCTGGATGCCACCAGCTCCCGGAAGGTGGCTTCGCCCTCGCCCCGCACAATGTAATCGATAAGAGACGCATCCTGGCCGCTACCTATCTCCTCTGCCGCGAGCGTTGGATGATAGCCCCCGAAGACCGTCTCGGCGCCGGAATCCTTTGCGATCTTCGCCAGGGCCAGAGCTTCTTGATACTGAAAGCTCATGGCGGTCAGCCCAACCAGATCGTAATCGTTTACAATCCGGCTCACATATTCCCTGTGGTTTTTCAGGCCGTGAATATCCGCCACATGCACCGTGCAGAGGTCATCAACATGCGCCGCTAAAGATACCAGGCCCAGGTTGGGAACGCGGGCAATGCGATCAAAATCGAGCTGGACGATGGGTGAAGATAGTAGTAGTACTTTCATCTATGCCTTCTGCCTATGCATGCTATTGCTTTTCTCTCCCACGATCCGGCGCCTTTTCGCTCGGGATCTTTATCTCATCCAGGCTAAAAAATCGCGGGCCCGTTTTCCAGTCGAATCTGTTGGCCCGGGTGATATAGGCGGCAACCTCTCTTACTCCAGCCCAGCCGCCGTAGTGATAGGCATTGCCCCACACCCTTCCGGAGGTGCGAATTGGCGTCTGCCAGGGATAAACTTGCTTAAACGACCAGTCCAGAATCTCCGGAAATTCCTCAGGCTTGATGTGAGGATGATTCCAGACCATGTGCTTGCCGTCGTAATTATGATAGTCCTGGTCCCAGATGCCATACTTTTCCTCAATCTCCTTCCACATTGGGGTCTGAGGCAGGGGGGTAATCACACAGATCTGAGTTATGTCCAGCTTGAGAGCGGCAAGCTTCTTTATGTCCTCTCGCAGCGACTGCCTGGTATCTTCCTCAAAGCCGATCATGTAATAGCCGACTGTTCCCAGACCACGAGATCGCAGCATGCGCACTGTCTCCAGGATGTCTTCAGTTCCTTCCTTCTTCTTGATATCGTCCAGGCGCTCCTGATGCAGATTCTCGATACCAATGGCCGCGCCGCCAAACCCTGCTACCTTTCGGCCGTTCTTTTTCCTCATGTCTGCCCAGTCATTTATCTTCTTTCTCAGATAATCTGCCCTGGCCATGCAGCCCCAGACCATCTGATACTTGTCCAGCAGCCGAACCACTTCGTCCGCATGGCGGCGGTTGCATCCGAAATTTTCGTCCTCGATCAGGACCACATTGATGCCCTGCTCTTTGTAGTAGGCCAGTACCCTCTCAATGCTGTGCAGAGGTATGATGTTAGGCTTATTGCAGAAGACCGGAGTCTGACAGAATTTGCAGCCCACCGGACAGCCACGAGTGGTGAACAGCACGCCGTAAATGTTCAGCTTGATATTGAATGGAGTGTTGAGATACTCAATGAGCGGCGGGTGGATAATATCCTTGATGGCCCGTCCGAAATATGGTGCAACCTCTCTCTCAGAGTAACCGACGAAGATCCTGTCGAACCTATCCTGCACTGCCGTTGTCAGAGCACCATAGTTTCCCGCCCAAACCTCGCCGGCTCCTGCAGAACGCGCTGCATCCGCCATTTCCACTGCCTCATGGGTCTCGCTCAGGTAAAACGAGAGGCCCACCACATCCCACCCCTCTTGCAGCTTCTTTTTGTACTCATCCCAGGTGGGAAACTCCAGGATCTCCAGCTCAGGAATGTTCTGCTTTAGAAAACGCAGGCCAAACGACTGGATGCGCGGCCAATAGAATCTGAACCAGGACCTGGTATTGGCTCCGATATAGTCGTAAGGCTCAGAGCCATTTCTATATATGGTTGTGAACAGAACCCGGGGGGTCATAATTGCTTTTTCCCTTCTCCATGTAAGATTAAGCTTGCGACTCCGTAGGGCAGGAGGCGCCCTTATCATCTTTTCCCCGGGCCAGCAGATTCTGGTAGGCACTCGCGGCCAGCTCGCTGACATCGATTCCCATCTCTTTTGCGATCAGCATAACCACCGCATCCAGCTCCACCAGCTTCTTAAGCGAATCCTGCTTCTCATTGGCAAGGGCAACGACTTCCTTTCGGCTCATGCCGGTTTGAGATATTATGAGCCTGATGGCCTGATCCAGTATTCCCTCCTCAGTGGATGGCTTGAATCCCAGTGGAACGGCCACTGCCGATGCATCGAAGGCGGCAACTACCATCTCGCCTTCCATTTTTACCATGCCTTCGGCTTCTGCCTCTCGCAAAAGGGCGCGCACCTTCTCAGGCGGACCCCATTTCAGGTCGAGGGATAGGGCAAAGATGAAGTCGCTGATCTTCAGACTGCTCTTGCCGCGCTTCTTGAAGGGCGTGGCCACCAGAAAGGCTTTCTCAGCGTCCAAGCAAACACCAGACCGATGTTCTGATCCATAATAGATATAAACTAGCCCATCGAGGGGAGAAGATTATTTAATCCTTCAAGTGAGAATTTATAAATGGGAAAAGCAGTTGGATACTATCTATATCAAAATCTGGCGTATGCCGTCGTGTGGTGTTAGATGAGGCTGATATACCCGATCATTATTCTATTCCTGCTCATTGCCTCCAGCTCAGCTCAGCTGGAAGCGGACAAGGAGAGATTCGATGTTGTGCTCCATTCTGGTGACTTGGAGGAAAGAACGCTTACAGTGACTAATATTGGAGATGCTCCGATCCTGAAGATATCGAAAACCGAGGTAAGCGGGACCGCCAGAGATTACATATTCCTGGATATGCCGGAGGACAAACCACTCAAGCCTCAGGATAAGGCAGAGATTAAAATCTACTTTGCCATTCCTCCGGAGACCCTGGCAGGATCTTACACGGGATTTATATATTTACTGGATAGCGCGCCTCCATCGCTTCCCACTAGAATTGATTTCAACCTGACAGTCATCGGACAGGAGAGCTACGGCATAACCATGACCATAGATGATGCAAAAGCAGCCGAGCTTTCTGCGAACGCCAATGATATTGCTCAGTTTGAGCTGGCAGTCAAGAACCTGGGCGTGTTCAGGGATGTAGCCTCGATAGATTCCGGGCCGATGCCTGAGGGATGGACTGTGACATTGCTCGATGGAGAAAAAACACAAAGCCTTCCCTACGATGTGCCTTTAGACCCGGGAACCGTTCATACAATGAAGCTTCAGGTGCAAACATCAGTGCCGGGAAAGAAAAGCAACATGGCAATCATTGCCAAATCATTGGGCAACCAATCCAAGAATTCTTCAGTTGAGGCTAAAGTTGACTTTGCTGCGGAAGTCAGGGGCTATGACGTGGATATCAAGGTCCCGGAGAGGATTGCAGCCAACAAAACCTACAAAGGCTCATTCAACATCATGCTGGATGTCAAGGAAAAGATAACCGTAGGTATAGTTACGCCTCCTGAGATTATGGTTATACCTTTAGCCCAGATGGTGGAGGTCATGCCGGATAAGCCCGGAATTGCCAATTTCACCATCATGGCATCAAAGAGCGGCGACTATCCCATCATATTCCGTCTTGTGGACTCCCAGGGCATTCCCATGCCCGAAGAGGTGACATCAATCAGAGTGATTTCGCCAGAAGGCATGGCGGTTCTCACGGGAGACGACTTCCTTTACAGCACTATCGCATCTGTATCCACATTGAGCAACGGATCAGGCAACTTCGATCTGGAGACCATTCCTCCTGGAAAAATAGGCGAAAAGGATTTGGAGAAGCTGCAAGACTATTCCAGAATATTGATTTTAGGCAATCAATCAATCGTCTCTAAAGATGCAGAAAACGAATTGCAGGGTGCGGAAATCAAGCGCATCGACACCGGCAGCCTTTATGAAGATTGCTGGCTTTATGCAGCAGAAATCTGGCAGAATGGAACGACTGAGGTGGTCTTATCAGGATCTCAATCTGCTGATATCTTCAAAGCCTATCAGGTGGCCAGGATGACAGGATCTCCGATGATCATATGCAAGGGAAATGTGACAGAGAACGTCAATGACGTGATAGCGCAAATGAGCAAGCGAAATGATACCCTCTCCAAGGCGCTTCTGGTGGGCAAGATTGGAGCGGAATACACAAAGCCACTACAAAGTGCAGCAATTAAAACTGAAGAGGTGAGAACGTGAGGCCTCTATATCTGATACTACTGATAGCAATCATGTCCATTTCAGGGCTATGCTTCGCGGAGGATGCGCCATTGGAAAGAGGCATTAAAGGCGACCTTGCGGATGTGGTTTTAGTTGGAGCAGACGATTGGCATGCAGCCATTGCGTCTACCCCTCTTACTATCTGGTCTGAAGAGAACAAGACGAAAACTGTGCCCATGCTCATCCTTCCTAAAGAGGTTCAGGCCGGAGAGAGAAACGGTTGGATTGAAGAGAGCGATTTGCAGAGATATGGGGTCTCGGCTATCCTCAGCACATTCAAGGCCGCTAATATCGGCACCATAACCATCCATGCACAACCTGGAGAGCTGGTTAAATCCCTGGTTGATGCCTCCCATAAAGACGGCCTGAAAGCCTATGTCACTGCAACTCTTGAGGTTCCCGTCATCTCCGAGCCGCTCTCAGAAAACGATATCACAGAATTGCCTCAAGCAAGAAGGGCCATGCTTAGTGAAGCAGGCCTCGACCTTGCCGTGACTGACGATTCAAAGATCGACAAAAGCCTTCTACAGGTAGCAAATCCAGATATAGGCGGCAATGCATCATTCTATTGCCCGGCAAACCAGGAGAACCAAGAGAACCTCTATAACCTCATTGAAAAGCTCATCGACGATTACAAAGTCGATGGCATTGTGCTCTACAATTTCGGTTTCCAGGATGGCAATTACTGCTACTGCAATATCTGCAAGGAGAAATTTTATCAGGATACGGGAATCGACCTCAGCAAAGCCAACACCAATAGCTACAACCAGGAGAGATGGATCCAATGGAAACAGGATCAGCTAATGGAGATTGTGAAATATGCCCGCAATATAACCACTGATTTGGGTCCGGCGAAGCTAGGCGTCGCTTTTAATGATCCTTACGACAAAAGCCGTGGCTATAACTTTGCCGAGATCTCAAAGTTAACGGACTTCACCATAATATCCTCACTTTCTGCCCAGGATGCCAGAGATGTTAGCCTGCTCAGCAAAAAGCCGGTATATGTCCGTTTGAATGCCGATTACCTGGGATATGTTCTCTCCACCATGAACGTGGAGGGGGCTGTAAAGTATATCGAGGACCTGGCAAAATCCGGATCTTCAGGCATATCTTTCGAGTATAACGTCGTTCATACTCCGGTTTGGCCGGAACTGCAGCCAGCATCAAAGGCATCTTTATGGCTGCTGAACCAATTGAGCGGAAAGAGCCTGGCTGTAGGAAATGTCTCCTGGAAATGCGATGAAAAATTAACCGCAAACAGCAGCTTTGACATGGCGGAAAAGATAAGCCGGTACTGGAAGAGTTCTCCCGGAGCGGTGATTGTGGGCGAAAACTACAGCGCTTCGCTCATTGCCGCGCCAATCGCATCTTATCTGAATTGGCCGCTCCTCTTTGTCGGCAGCAATCTGCCCAATGAGACTCAACAGGCGCTGTCCCGCCTGGATGCAAAAGAAGCAGTAATAGTAGGACCGATCCCGCCAACTGTCAGAAATAATCTGAGCCAGATGAATATCACTCTTCTGGAAGGAAGCTCTGAATTTCTCGTGCAGCAGATGCTCAAGAGAGGGGAGCGTCCGAATATGGTTGTCTTTACCAACTCTCATGATTTCTCCCTTCTGCCGCCTGCTCCGAAACCCGTGGTAAAGAGAACGCTCATTAGCGATCTGCTGGTAAAGACAGAGATGAGTCCGAGCCAGATACCAGCCGAGGAGCTGGGCGAGATAGTCAGGCTCAATATTACCATGACCAATACCGGCAAAGATACGCTGAAAGGCGTGCGAATGCTGGATGTCTTCCCTATGGGTCGGCTCATAAAATGGCCCAGGCCCAGGGAAGGAGACGCAAATATCACCGATCCCTATACGGGACTGCCCTCCGATGCCGCAAATTCATTCCTCAACGGATCCATGCTTCGTTGGAATATAAACCGACTTGAGCCTGACAAGTCTGCCAGCCTCAATGTCGAGGTTGAGCTGCTCTATCCCATGGACTCCGGCTGGAAAGAGAGGCTGGATACCGGGGCTACAGCCGCATATGAGGGATTTTCCTATAATCATACGATCCGCAACCTCGATGACGGACCGGTGATCAATCTGACCTACCCAACCTGGATCTATTCGGGAAGAACGAACATCAGCTGGAACCTGGATGGGCAGGCAAGTTACACCACCCTGAACCTGTACAGCCCGGAGAAACGAACCGGAAGCATCAGAATCACGGATATCAAACCGGATAAGCTCTATGAGGTTAGAGTGCAGATGCTGACTCCGGGCAAATGGATCTTTAATATCGAGGCTGGCAATGGTTTTACCCATAAGACCGAGAACTATACCATCGATGTGCGCTCCAATATTGATGCTCTGAATATCACATCATTCAGCCATACAAAAGTTCCCCGTCTATCTATGGTTGCGCCGGCAGCAGCAGCAGCTCGCCAGGGCATTCTTCTGGATATGGCAAAGGATCCGCAGCAGATCGATCCTCTGGTTGAGGAGCAAGCATTGAAGCAGAAGGTTGAAGATCTCATGCTGTCGCCTCGCTATATGATGGTCGTGGGCGACCCGGGATCGATGCCGTTCATATCCACCGGCCAGATTCAGAAGCTATCAGATATCATGGAATACGAGGTCTACAGGGACTATCAATTGTCGCTTTATGAGGAGAATTACAGCAGCGTGGCCGTAGGCAGAATCATGGGACTGTCTGTTTATGATGCGTCCCAGCTTCTGGCCCGCACTCTAGCATATGATCGATTGAATGGATCCTGGAAGGACAATGCCCTGGTCATATCTTCGCCGCCTCTATCTTATCCTCAGGCTCCAATAGCCATGAGAATCAGAGACTATCTGGCTGATGCAGGGCTGAGAGTTAAGGACCTGCGTTACGAAGAAGCCACCTACCAGCAGGTCATATCGCAGATGAACAACGGCCAGAACATCGTGCATTTTGATCATCACGGCAACGAAAACGCCTGGCAGCTCTCTGATTGGTCGATGATGGACTCTTCCCTCACGACCGTCCATGTAAAGGAGCTGACGCTCTCGCCACAGACGACCACCTCCAGTGCCTGTGTTACTGCCAACCTCAAGGGGCACTACCTCAATGTAACCGGGACCAGAATGTATATTCCAATAGACCTGGAGGACTCCATTGCTCTGGCCTTCATAAGAGCCGGGTCTGTGAATTATATCGGCGATTCAGCCCTTTCCTGGATCTTCCTCTCGGATGATGCCTTAAAGAGGTTCTATCAATCTCTGATCTTTGAAAATGCTACCGTTGGAGAAGCTGTCCTTGAGGCAGATAACCTCTATCGATTGAAGTTTCAGGGAGCCGAGAACATCAAGGATATCTCCGATTACGATGAGAACTTGCCCGATTGGGATACCTCCGTCTCCGAGATGCTCAATCAGACCGCCTACATGGATATCATGCTGGGAGATCCAAGCTTCCGGCCGAGCCTGCCAAAAAAGCTGGCTCTTCCCTACAGCACAGTGCTGCAAAATGAAAATACTACCGGGGAGAATAAAAGCACAATCAGGGCATCGGTAACGCCAACAAATGAGAGCGCGACCGACTGGATCTACTGGATTGAGACCGACAGCACGAGCGGCGATCTAAACCTCAATGCACCGCCGGTCATCATCGGAGAGGCATTGCTGCCCAAAGACGCAGACAAAATCGTCGTTAAGGAAAACGGCTTATCCATCTGGCATGACGAATACACATTGGGCGATAAGAAGAAAGTGATGTGGCCGATATTGCGCCCGAGGCTCGCTGAGGAGAGGGACTTTCAGATAGAATACCAGATCATCCCAAGCCAGGTTCAGCGCATCAATATTACAGCGGGCTGGAATGCCATAGCCATTTACCTCAAGCCGAAGGATGCAACTGCCTCCAAGTATCTGGCAAATAAACCATACCGAAGCATATTTTCCATGGCTGGAGAGGACTGGGACTATGGCATGAAGGACGGTGGCCTGATCAATGTGACCCGATTTTCTCCAGGGGAAGGCTATCTCATCGATAGTCCAAGCAACTTCACCATAGAGATATCCGGCAAACCCGTCGATCTGCCCTACCGCATCAACCTGCATTCCGGATGGAATATGATCGGCCTTCCTGTTAACAGGACGATCGATTTAGGCAATATCACTGTGAATGCCGAGCATAAGAGGTACAAGTATCAGGAAGCAGTCGCCAAAGGCTTGGTCTCGGCTTTCGTCTGGAAGTATGATGGACAGAGCTGGATTCACCTAGGCAATAATGAGACTCTAGTACCGGGAATGGCCTACCTGTTTGAAGCTATGAACGAGGCCAAGCTGGAGTTCCGCTGAACGAGAGTTCGGCGGACTTCAATTTATTTATTTTATCTGGTTAAAGTTATTATTAGCCATTCTCGATTCTTCAGAGGTCTTCTTTAATACGTCCTGTTAAAAAATGTTATTAATATTATATAGTTAAGCTGATGTAATTATGTTGATTGCGGGGCATTTATTGATATCTGTCCGCGCATTCCTGCCAATAATAATAAAATCTATTGAATTGACAGGAAGATGCATTCCTTTGATGTCGGCAGCCTTGAAGATCATAGCAGGGATATGTAGAACGTCGGTATCTTTGCAGATGGTGACGCTATAGGTGCCTGAATCTTTATCCAATCGCGAATGGTCCTCCTAGCCATCATTATATTCTGATATGCTCTTCGCTCCAACTTGGTGACATTGGGACGAGTGGTATCCATGATATCGGCTATCTCTTGCTGGGTGCGGCCTTGATAGCGAAGTCTCAGTTCCTCGATCTGACGCCTTGTTAGAAACGAATCCGATTCCGAAATTGGGTTATCCTCTTCAGGCATCTTCTTTGACATTCTATGAAATGCAATTCCACTGGAAGGCAAAAAAGCTTATTATGCAATAGTAATAATATGTTTACGATGCTTAGCATAACAGATCTGAATGAGCGGCAGCTTTACCTGGAGAGCGACCGCTGGCAGTGCAATTTTGGCTATGGCGAATCGGTGGGATTGGGTCTGGTCCTGGAGGCTGCAGACGACTCTTCAGGCGAAGATGCTGGTTTCTCTTACGTCATCGATGCCGGGATCATTCCTCAATTCGATTATCTGGATGAGGAAATCCTTCAGGAGGCGAAGCTCGATGGCCTGGAAACGCGCGAGGATCTCTTGCGCTATGCCTATGAATGCTATGGCTGCGTGCCCGTCAACATCGATGCTGTGCAGCCTCCCAAAGCCTCATGCGGCATGTCCAGTTTCGTTGCTAAAAGCAGCATAAACACAGTCCTTGCCGGAACTGGCGAAGAGATGGAGACTCGCCAATTCGAGGATCTGGGGGAGGCTATGTCCTTTGCTCGCGACTTCTATGCCGTCTATGCTCCTGTTATCTTCAGCTTCATAGATGTGGTTTTAGACCACCCACTGAGAGCAGGAGGGACCGGCTGGGATAAGATAAGGCAGATGGCTAAAAAGCAGTCCCGCTAACGAGCATCGATATTGGGTACCACATCTTTATATAAGTCAATCGTCGAATGACATGTGGCAAAAAGTCGACGGCGAAAGTCGACAGCTGATGTCGACTGTAGAGGTTGACAGTTAGGGGAATTGATATGCCGTTTTATCATATGATGGATTATATGATAGATTGGTTTCCATTCATGGGATTTGGAACAGTCTTTTCATGGTTGGTCTCGATAGCAATAGCTTACCTGGTCTACAAGGATGCAGAGAAAAGAAACATGAATGGCCTCCTGTGGGGTTTGCCGATTTTGATTCCCTGGGTTGGCATACTGTTTCTGATTCTCTATCTGATCATGCGCGACGGCGGACACAATACGGCTGAAAAGAGCAGCACGCCGGCAAGGACCACAGCCGAGCAGGTTCTGGACGAAAGATACGCAAAAGGTGAACTGACCCGAGAGATCTATATGCAGATGAAAGAAGATTTGGGAAAATCAGTTACCAATTAAAAGGCGGAAGTAAGAACATGAAATAGTATCACCGGGCTCAAAACCTGCCAGCATTGGTTTCTGGCAGGTCAAACATAGAGTGCCTGCGCTTCAGAAGTCGCGTTCAGGCCTATGCCGAACATATTGCGATCAATTGCCGCTCCAAGCTCATCCATTTTTACGGGCTTGTTCAGATAATCGTCCGCGCCCACATCATAGCAGAGATCCCGGCAGACCTCTGCTTGTATTGAGGTTACTACGATTATCTTCGGGCCTTGCGACCATCGTTTGCGAATGATCTTTGTGGCTTCTATGCCGTCCATTTCCGGCATCTGGATATCCATGAGAACCAGATCGTAATGATGCTCCTCTAAAGCCACCAGTACCTCCCTGCCGTTCTCGGCAGTATCTGCCTTGAGGCCGAGCTTTTTAAGAGCAATCAATGCTACTTTCCTGTTTACCGGGTTATCCTCGGCAAGAAGGATATTCAAATTCCGTCTTGTCTGCATAGTCCTCAACTTATGATATCTACCTTTTAGTATAAGAATTTTTCTTTAGTAATTAATTTTATCATAGAGTCCATAGATTATTTAGATGACTTCTTTATAGCTATTTGCAAAGATTTATAATTCAATACTATGGATGAATTTATCATAACTTAAAATTAATTAAAATAAAAATAACATCTACAGGCAAACATTCAATTGAGGTTATTTTTTCTGCGAAGAAAAAGCTGCCAGGGCAAAACGATCCGGTTTCGCATGGCTTTAATTTCGCATGCTTGTGCTCCGCAGATTTCCCATCATTTGCTGCAATTCTCGAAAAGAGTTGGGAATTTTAGGGCGGTGAATTCTGGTGCTGTTGTATCGAGAAGCCTAGGCTCTATCATTGGCAGCATCTGCCGAGGAAGAGATGATGACAATTGAAAAATCTGATCCAGCAATCATGCAAACTCTTTTCGGCAAAGAAAACCAGGATAGCAGTCATGGAAGATCAAACCATGCCGCTGACGAAAGAGGCCGAAGATAGATTCTTCTTGAGGCCCACATTCCAGGCCCTTACCATTGGAGTTCCCTTCTGCATCTTTAAGCTGCTCTTCGGCCTGCTCGCCCTTCGAACCGGCGAGCCTGATTTTAGCTTTCATGTACTTGGGTGGCTGGTAATCATCTGGTCCATTGCCGACCTGATCATGAACATGGCAAGAGTCGTCCTGGATCTGGCCGGATTGGAGTCCTTCATCGAATACTGCACCATCGCTCAGGCGGGAAGGATTTTCAGTCAGGCCAGGCTCTTTCTGGCCATCGACACCCTGGTAACATTTTCGATAATCTGTTTTGTCCTCTGGTCCGGCTGGATTGTATGGCTCAGCCGCTATGAATCCTATCTCTGGTATGCAGCCACCACATTAAACCTGATTAGCATATCTGCGGTCAACGTCTGGATCGAGCTTTCCAGAGGACGATGATGATCTCCACAAGGATCTCTGCCATGAGAAAATGATATATTTTCAAGCTGCATATTATTGCGCAAGTGGTTGCGATGAACAAAGACCTGGAAAGCCTGCTCTCGGAATTAAAGGCC
>DAONES010000064.1:0-11678 GCA_035403205.1 Methanothrix sp.
AAGTTAACGCGATACAAATCATAATGATCTATAATTTTAATGATTTTTTCTAATAATTCTTGTTATCTGGATAACTTGATTAGTAAATGTATGATCGTTAATGTTTATAGGATCGCAGGAAATGACCTTTTTGGAAACAGCAGATAGAAGTGGATAAATATGCCTCTGGCTCAGGGAAAACAATAATAAAAAAGAAAGACAGATCCGCTCATTTGATGAGCGGAATTGCGTCGACAGACTCGGGATTGGCCAGAGCGGATATGTCGCCCACAGGATTTCCAAGAGCCTTTGCTTTGATGACGCGGCGCATGATCTTGCCGGATCTGGTCTTGGGAACATCGTTGACGAAGTAGACGACCTCTGGATAGGCCACCGGTCCCAGAACCGAGCGCACATGCTTGGCAAGAACTGGACCTAGGTCTTTGGAGGCTTCAATGCCAGTCTTGAGAATGACAAAGGCCACAATGACCTCGCCCTTGACCTCATCCGGCTTGCCGATAACGGCCGCCTCAGCGACCTTGGGATGAGAGACCAATGCGGACTCGACCTCGGCATTGGAGATTCTGTGTCCGGCTACCTTCAGCACATCGTCAATCCTGCCTTGGATGGTGAAGTATCCATCCTTGTCCTTGGTTGCCTTGTCGCCAGCCAGGTAAGTGCCGGGCCTGATCTCCCAGTAGGTGGACCAGTACTCCTTCTTGTACCTGACTTCATCTCGGAAGAAGGCACGGAGCATGGACGGCCAGGGTGTATTGCTGACGATGTTGCCTCCGGAGCCTGGTGGGACAGGATTGGCATCCTCATCCACGATATCCACGTTAAAGCCGGGCAGCGGGAAGGTGGGTGAGCCGGGCTTGAGTGGAGTGATGGGCAAGGGTGAGACCAGGAAGCAGCCGGTTTCAGTCTGCCACCAGGTATCCATGATCTGCAGCTTGCCGCCGCCGAAGTTGTTTCTGTACCAGATCCAGGCCTCGGGATTGATGGGCTCGCCCACAGATCCCAGCAGCCTCAGACAGGAAATGTCGTGCGTCTTGGGCCACTGATCTCCGGCCTTCATGAACATTCTCACAGCGGTTGGGGCAGTGTAGAGTACTGACACCTTGTTCTCGCTGATGATCTTAAACCACCTGCTGAAGTCAGGATAGTCAGGGGATCCTTCATAGATCATGCTCGTGGCACCCAGGCAGAGCGGGCCATAGACGACGTAGCTGTGGCCGGTAATCCATCCGACATCAGCCGTGCACCACCAGACATCGGTGTCTTTGATATCGAAGACCCAGCTCAATGTCTGGGCAGGAGTCACGCAGTATCCACCGTGGACGTGCTCAATGCCCTTGGGCTTGCCGGTGGTTCCAGAGGTATAGAGGATAAACAGTCGATCCTCAGCATCCATCTTCTCGCTCTCGCACACATCTGACTGCTTTGCCACCAGCTCATGGTACCAGACATCTTTTCCTGCCTTCATGGGAACATCGATGCCTGCCCTCTTTACCACTACGATATTGGTGACGCTTGGGGTATTAGCTGTTGCTTCATCCACATTGGGCTTTAGTGGCAGTGGCTTTCCGCGCCTGAAGAAGCCGTCTGTGGTAATTACTACCTTGGACTCGGCATCGAGGACCCTGCTGTTAAGGCCGCCCGCCGAAAATCCGGAAAAGACCACAGAGTGAATGGCACCGATCTTGGCGCAGGCAAGCATGGCAATGGGGGTCTCGGGGATCATGGGCATGTAGATGCTGACTCTATCGCCCTTTGCAACGCCCAGGCTCTTGAGGCCGTTGGCAAGCCTGTTTACCCTCTTGGCGAGTTCTGCATAGGTGATCTTCTCGGTAGGCTGATCGACGGGCTCAGGGACAAATATATAAGCTACCTTATCCTTCTTAGCGCCCGCTGCATGCCGATCTACCGCATTGTAGGCCACATTGATCTTTCCGCCTACAAACCACTTGGCATAAGGCGGTACCCAATTGAGGACCTGAGCATAGGGCTCCATCCAATCGGCATAGGTCTTTGCCATCTCATCCCAGAAGGTGATGAAATTCTGGCCGGTCCAGGCGCGCATCTCGCGCTCGCTCTTGAATCCCTTCTTTTTCATCCAAGCCATGACATTAGAATTCTCAACGAGCTCCTTGGACGGCTCAAATACTCTCGTCTCCTCATAAAGAACAGACGTTGTTGCTTTTTGCTCAGCCAATTTTGTAACCTCCTTTTAATCCCCACTTCTTCCCTATATCCCTCGCAAATCAATCTGGGCCCCTGCCCGAGGCCACGGGACTTACATCCCGCATGATTTTTCCTTTATATTCCAGGATCGAAAAGCATAGCCACCGGGATCTATGGGAATATTGTAGCGATCGATAATTATCCTGGTTTTTCATTTATAAAGTTATCGAGGAAACATAATATAACTATCAATTATTATCATTAATAATGGCGCAGAGAAACGATGAGATCTCGATTGCGGCAAACCAGGCATAGTAAACAAAAAATAGTCGTTAAGGGGGCCATTTCTTCCCGCACTGATTTCTCGTATCCTCTTTTTGGTTCAGCTCAGGACATTGGAGCAGCAATTTTAGCATTTATCAAATTCAAAGTTATGCAAACTTATATATTCTGCGCTTTAAAGGCGCGCGAAATATTCATCAAGTATAATCATTATTAATTATTTTAATTATTATTAGCATTATTTGCTTCATCAACTGATAGAAGACTGCCGCCAATATAGGTCAAACCAGATATCTCCTATAAGCGCCATTTGGCTTTAAAAGATCATTTGCTGCATTCGAATAATTCAAAAATCCTATTCAGTATCTATTAATATGATATAATGCAATTATTTAAATTAAACCAATGGCTTCGCGATTCAGTCTTCCACTATTCTGCCGGATACATAGAATGCATTACTCTCTTCTATCTGCACCGTAACCGATGATCCTAGCCTTGGCCAGCCTTTTATTACTATTCCTAGATAATTTTCTGCCCTGGCCTTCATGCTGCCATCCCGCCCGCGCTCTGTGACCCGGGCCTCCAGGATCTGCCCTTCGTACTGCATATTTCTCCGGGCGGCAATATCAAGCCAAAGCCTGGTCAGTTCCCGAGACCGATCCTTCTTGATTCTGTCCGGCATGTCATACTTTGATGCCGCAGCAGTGCCCGGTCGCGCCGAGAATCTGGTGATATTGACCTTATCCGGTCCCAGACGTTCTATGAGTTGCAGGGTCTCCAAAAAGTCCTCATCCGTCTCTCCAGGAAAGCCCACGATAACATCAGTGATAATAGTGATATTTGGGAAGGACGATCGGAAAGCTTCTACAATATTCAGGAAGTCTGTGGACGAGTATCTGCGCCCCATGCTTCTGAGAATTTCGTCAGATCCTGATTGCAACGGTATGTGCAAGAACCGGTATATTTTTGGGCTTTGATATGCCGCTATCAGCAGATCCTTTATCGAAAGAGCGCTATTGGGGTTCATCATGCCCACCCGCAAGCAGAAGTCGCCCGGAATCTCTGCCAGCCGATCCAGCAGCCTGCCCAGATCAGTTCCGATATCCAAGCCATAGGAGGCTGTGTCTTGAGCTGAAATCTGCACCTCAGCGGCGCCCATAGCCGCGAGCCCCTCCACCTCCGCTGCCACATCCTCTACTCTGCGGCTCTTCAGCCTGCCTCTGGCCCTGGAGACTATGCAGTAGCTGCATGATCCGTTGCATCCCTCAGCCACATTGACGACAGCACATAGGTTGTCTGAAGGGCACAGGCAAGCCGGAAAAGCCCCAGGACCGAAGTCCTCCGGCATCCGGTCAGCCGGACGAATGAATGGCTTGATAAAGAGTGCTGAAATATCTGCCGCTGAAGAATAGCCCAGCAGCCCCAGTCGAGCCCGGCAGCGTATGCCTTCAATTGATTCCGGGACGGCGACGCTCAGGCAGCCCGCTACTATCAGCCGATCGCCTTCTAGCTGAGAGAGCCTGCGCAGGACCTTTCTCTCCGTCTTTTCCGTGACCGCGCAGGTATTCACAATCACTGCATCCGCCTGATCGAGAGAGGATTGAGTATGACCCGTCTCCTGCAGAGCCTTAGCCAGATCCTGCGAGTTTCCAAGGTTTGAGGTGCAGCCAAAGGTCTCGATATAAAATTTCATGCTCTTTCCGGTTTTGCCGTCTCTTCTCTTCGTACCTGATATATTCCCACTATTATTCCCATTATGGCAGGAGCCAGGAAAAAGCCGCCTATGCCCGCTACCAGTGCTCCTCCCAGGAAGGAGAGCATGACCAGCAAGGGATGCAGGGAGGATTTGGCTGCCACCAGGTATGGCCGTATCAAGAGTTCCGAAGGCAGATAGATGAGGCTGGATGAGAGCAGAAAGAAGATGGTCGCGCCCTGCATTCCATCTGCGAAATACCGGTAAATGGTCAGAGGAATGATGACCACCCAGGAGGTGAGAAAGGGAACCATTCCGGCTATAAAGACTATGCTCGCCAGGGCAAAAGGCCTGGGCAGATTGAAGGCGTAAAAGAGGAACGCGGAGATGATGCTTCCTAAAATAGAGGTATAAATCGTGCCAATGAATATGCCGCTCAGGATATAGTCGATGCGGCTCATGTATTTTCTGTATGCCTCTTTCTCCTTCTGGGGCAGCAGGGATATTATCGATTCCACGAAGCTCTCACCATCCACCAGGACAAAGTAGCAGACAGGTATCGAGACTATGAAGTTGATTATGGCGAGAGATGCCACTCTTCCGATATGAAAAACGGGAATGGATGAAGCGATGGGTCCGATGGTTCCCGCGGCGTTTTCCAGGCTGCTGATCAGGATATCCTTCATCCAGGGAGCCATGTTCCTTGAGGTCTGATCCGCCAGAACGACCAGAGCAGATCTGATCGCCTCCTGGTTTCTGGCCAGGAGCAGGATTTGGTTGGCGATCTCAATCATTCCCATCCCCAGGATGATGAAGATCGGCAGCACTATGCAGAAGGCGGCAACCAGTGACCCGAGCTGCTTTCTCTTGCCGAATTTGTCCCTGATGGGCTTTCCCACGTAGGCAAAGACCGTTCCCAGGATTATGCCATCAAGAAATGGGAAAAAGAAAAAGAAGGTCAGGAGCAATGAAGCGAGAGCTATGATCAGCATTCCTTTGTGTTCAGAGCACCATTTGCCTGGATCAAAGTCCATGTATTCCAACGAGCAAACGTTGTCGTTTCACTGATAGATATTTGTTATGCCAATGCAATCATCTCTTCCAGTCTCTCCAGAGGCAGGCAGGCTTCACGGTTCTGCTCCGCAACCCAGGCTACCAGCTTCTTTACAGGCTTGCCGGAATCGATTATATCCGCCGCCTTTTGTATCCCATCCTTAAGATCGCGGGCATGATCGGTGATGCAGAGTATTGGTGCCGTATTCAGGCAGACGATATCCCTTCTGCAGCCGCGGTCATCCCCTGACAGGACCCGCAGCATCCTTATGGCTTCAACATCTATGTCGCTGCTGTAGAGAAGAGATGACTCATCCGCCGCTCCCGCTCCCAGATCCTCAGCTTTTATGCTATAGGATCTGATTGCGCCGTCTTCAGAAAGCTCTGCCACGCATGATCTGCCAAGGGTGGAAAGCTCATCCATGCCGCGCCTGTCATCCCGGCTTCTGCCGTGCACCACAAAAGCTCTCTTGTATCCGATCTCTTTCATGGCCTCTGCAATCGGTACCACCATATCCTCCGCGTAGACACCTCGCACAGCATAATCAGGCCTGGCCGGGTTGGCCAGAGATCCGGCGATATTGAGAATTGTGCCGAACCTGATCTGAGAGAGGATTCTGTAGAGGGCGGAGGGGTGAACCCTCGCGCTCATGCCGTTGAAGATGCCGATGCCTGCGCGCTCAATGCTCCTCTTCACCAGATCGGCGTCGCACTCCACATCAATTCCCAGAGCCTCCAGTATATCAACAGCGCCGCATTTTGAGGTTATGGCCCTCGCCCCATGTTTGGCCATGATTATTCCGTCCGCAGCGGCCACCAGCGAGGCGGCAGTGCTGATGTTGAATGTTTTTATGCCGTCCATGCCGGTGCCGCAGTTTTCCACCATTGGGCCGCTTACATCAGGAGAGACCTGAACCGTATCGATCTCATAAATGGCCTGCCAGATGCCGGCGATCTCGGCTGGGGTTGCGCCTTTGGCGGTTATGGCTGCCAGAAACGCGCCTTGCTGCAAATCAGGCTGCTCGTTATGCAGGATCTGCTTCATGAGAAGGCAGGAATCCTCTCTTGTCAAATCGACTCCCCGAATCAGTCCGTCAACCCGGCTGCCAAAGTATCTCAGATTTTCTTCCATTATTATCTCCTCTTCGTTATCAGTTCGAATATCAGCTCACGCAAACAACAGATTTCATGCCCCTTCGCTCTCCGGAATGGGAAAATGCATCATTGATTCCTTCGAGATTAGTTTTCATAGTGATTAGCCAGTCCGCTTTGATCCTGCCGGATGCCAGAAGCTCCACCGCTTGCCGGTTTTGCCTGCTGGTGCATCCGTAGGCGCCGGTGATAGAAAGCTCATGATAGTGAATGGATGCGAAATCGACCTCCTCGCGGCGGCTGCCTGGAGCAGGCCCCGAGAAGATGCAGATCCTTCCACCGGGGGAGAGAAACTTGAAAAGATCTCTGTCCAGCCGTGCCTCTGGCGTGGCGGTGAGAATAACGTCGACCCCGTCTTCGCCGATCTCCTCGATGAGAGCCGCTCTGCCGGGCTCCTCAGACAGATCGAGCACATTTGCTCGAGTATGCGCTCTCAGCAGGCTGATCCGATGGGGTATTCTCTCAGTTACTGTTATCTTCTCGCAGCCTCGGCATTCAGCCAGAAGGGCATGCAGAGCGCCGATAGGTCCTCCGCCGCAAATAAGAACCCGATCGGTCCTGCGGACGGCGGCCTGTTCCTGGCCGTTGATGCAGCAGGCCAGTGGTTCCGCCAGGGCGGCAATGCAGGAGTCGGCTCCTGAGGGCAGCAAGCTCACCCCGCCGGAAAGGCTCTGCTCCGGCAGGGCAAGAAGCTGGGCAAAACCGCCGTCGCTGTTGAAGCCCATGATTTTGATCTCGGAGCAGAGGTTATCTTTCTGCTTCAGGCAGGCCCTGCATCCTCCGCAAGCAATTCCCGGCCAGATCTGCACACGGTCGCCTTCTGCGAGAGACGATCCCTCATCGATCTCGATTATCCTGCCCACCATCTCATGCCCCAGGATGCGGGGCAGATGCAGGTCACGATGGCCATGCGCCAGCATCTTGATATCCGTGCCGCAAACCGCGCAGGACAGAATCTCCAGCAGGGCTCCGCCCCTGGGGGCCTCCGGGTCAGGATAGTCCTCCGTTTCCATGAGTCCTGGAGCCTTCAGAACCGCCGCCCTCATTTCTTAGGAAGCTCCACAGTCATGAGCACCCGGTCAGTCTCCTCGACGAGCTGCATCTGACTGAATCCATTAATTGCCGCCAGAAGGGCTGCTCCGCCCATGCCCACGCCCTCTTTGACGTAGCCCTGCGCATAGATCTGCACCGGAGGAATCTTGGAGTTCTGCAACCCAGGATCGGAATAGTAGTAGCTCCGGCCGGCCGCCTCCACGATCTCCTTGAAGCTGGCAGTCCTGTCCTCTACGATGTATTTGGTAGTGGCAATTGAAATGTCGCCCTCAATGTTCATCGATTTTCCCAGGGCCAGAACCGCTGCCATCTGCGTGCCTCCCGCCAGGACCACCCGACAGCCCCGCAAGCCCTGCATGAGGCCCAGGGCAGCGGCCATCATAGGGTCGCCCACCTGCTCGATCGCCTTGAGAGGATCATTCTTCAGGCTGCCAGTGCTGATGCCTGCCCGCGAAAAGGCCTCCTCCACCACGCTCTGCTTGAGCGCCGTGGGATTTGACTGAAAGCTGCTGCTCACATTGACATCGTATCCAAGAGCCCAGAGGACGGCCATGGCAGTGGTCGTGCCCCCGGCGATGGACTCGCCTATGAAGACGCAATCTGAGAGTCTTGCGAGCTTCTTTCCCAGAAGAGCACCATTTTCGTAGAGGGCGCGGGCACCGGGAACGGCGGGACCCTTTCGAATGTCTCCTCCCGCTGATCCGCCAAGCTCCGCGTAGGGGACCGCCGGCTTCTTTCGAAGGCCTGAAGCCACAAATAGGGAAGGAATGCCTGTCAGGTTTAACGCCGCCTTGGTGACGATGGCAGGAGTGGGCGAGCCGCCAGGCGCCTCGGGCAGCTCCGGCATGGTGATGATGCGGTTGGTCTCAACAAGCTCGGCGTCGGCCCCGGGGGTGTAGTCCGTTAACTCCGGGGATGTCCCGGCAGCGGACAGACCGGGAATCTTACCTGTGTCGGTATTGGAGATTATGCAGAGAAACAGCGGCCGCTTGGGCAGCGGCTCGAAATCGGGATAGATCCAGTTTGGCATAACTGCTGGCTCAGTCTGCACCTATATGAAACCAACGGCAGTAGACTTAATTTAAGTAAATTTGCGTTGATTGACAGACAAGGCAGCTTTGGCAAGAGGACGCCGCGGCCAATGTCGCGATGCATTAATCACCGTTATCAGAACGATTATCACGACCATAATCCATCCACCATCATCCTCGGCCGACAGCTCCGCTGCCAACAAATCCAAATACTCCATCGCGACGGACCTTTTCGTCCCGCACCTCAATTGATTTGCCCAGCAACTGCCTGCAAGAAAATAGATATACTAGGAGGAGATTGGCAATGAAGGCATCATGCGTATATGTCGCAGGATCGTATAGCCAGAGATATGCAAGTCTCGGGGTCCGCGGCAAATGAGGATAAGGCTATAAAGAGCAGCAAACAATAGGCAAGACCTGAGGTCAATTGCCAATATAGGAAGAGTGGGAAATCATGAGTGAAGCCAGGGACAGAAAGCTGAAACGTGAGCGCAAGTTCGAAATGCAGAAGGCAGAAAGGGTCCTGCGAGCATGCAGGAGCAGGAGAGGCTATGAGCTCTTTGCGGAGCCCGAGAAGAAAAAAGAAAAGAAGCAGGAGTGATTTGTAGAGCGGCGCTTCATTTTTTGAATTGCCGCTCTCGCCAGGCATCTGGCGTTCTTCATTTATAATCAAATCTTCATTTTAGAATCGCTGCTGATCAAAGAGAACTTGGCATAAGGAAATATTATAGGATTCTGTTTTGATCTCAACGCAAGCGTCAATGCTCTCGCAGACTCATCTTTCCTGGAAAATAGGGGCTGCGTTACGTGAGCAATCCTGCCTGCGGCTTCGGAGATTCGCAGATGCCATAGCTGCTGCGTTTGAGAATCGACGGAGATGGCTGACCCGAAAACTCCCCGGCAGTTATTCGAATGGCATCTGCATTTCATCTGCCATGGAAATGAGCTGAAAAAGAGGCCGTAATCAATGGTGATCTCCTCTTCGATCTTGATGTCCTTTACTGCGATGTCGCAGTAGAGACCATCCACGAACATCGAGAGAATATTGGCATCGCAACTGTGATTGGCATCTCCATCGGTTACAATCCAATTTCCGTTCTCCGCCTCTACTCCAAGCCTATTTATCTGTTCCTTTTCTAAATCAGAGAGAGACTGATATTCTTTTTTTAAGACATAATTATCATTGCTGCTATAATAAAATACGATGGTCCCTTTTGGTATAGGCTCTCCGGCAAATATGCCCTTTCCCTCTATAGAGCTTCTGCTCTTATGAATTTTGATTAAGTACACAGGAAATCCTTATTCCGAATCGAGCTGGCTACAATTATTATGGAAAAATATGCTATATATGCATTGCTCCTGGAAAAATTGCCAGTTATTAATATAAATTGAATCCGTGATGGAGTTAGAGGATGATCCTGTTATGATGGATATCTTGTTATATCAGGAGCAAGAACACGTAGTAGGTTTGCAAAGCTCACAGCATAAAACCTCCTCGCAATCTTACGAAAAGGGATATAAGAGCATAGATGTTGAACAATTGTATGGATGAAAAATCATGCAATCTTCAGGCGAAGCGAGAGAACTGGCTGATGATGCATTATCCTCCGGTTCCTTTGGGCCAGCTAAAAAAGCCCGGTCGGCTGCATTAGAGTGGGTTCCGGCTTTTCGCTATTCCCTGGCCTTCGGTGCCCTGATCATCATCTCATTTTATCTCATTATGATGAAATTGAGCGGCAATCAAGAGGCAAATACTATTTTTACGGATATCGGGGCATTTGTCATCGACTTCATCGTCACTCTGGCTCTGTTTTATTGTGCCGCATATACCTATTTCCATGAAAAGGAGGTCTTCTTGGCATGGCTCTTTTTAGCTTTAGCGAGGCTCGTTTTCACGATTGCGGATATCATTTGGGCATATACGGAAATCGTCCTCCGCCAGAGTCCTTTTCCCTCTATTGCGGACTATTTTTACATAGCGAATTACCCGATATTTCTCCTGGGAATCATCTTTCTGCCCAGCATAAAATTCACCACCAGCGAAAGGATCAAGATGATGCTTGATACCGGAATAGTGATGATCTCTGCGGTTCTTGTCTTCTGGAGCCTCATCATCTCTCCTACTATCCGGGAATCGGGAGACGTCGACGTGGTCTCAGTGGCTCTCTCCACCGCATATCCTGTAGCGGACCTCATTTTGCTCTTTGCTGTTCTGGAATTGCTTTTTAAGAGAATTTACGAGAAAAGACAGACGCCATTGCTATTTCTTGTCGCCGGAATATCCATTCTGATCATAACTGACGCAGTCTTCTTTCGCCAAACCCTGGATGGGATCTATGTTGCTGGAGGGATAATAGATATGGGCTGGCCGATCTCATATGTCATGATCGGACTTGCCGCAATGTCACAGGTCGACTTAATTCATAGGGGCAAACATAGATCATTCGTGAAGAAGAATACCCACTATGGACAGCTCACCTGGCCGCTTTACCTGCCATATTTCTGTGCGATAGGCGCATTTGCATTGCTCGTCTGGAGCCATAATCACACCATCGGGCTGTCCTTTGAATCGCTATCCTGGGCTGTAGCTCTGATAATCGGCCTGACGATAGTGCGCCAGGTTCTCGCTCTCAATGAAAACTCTCAGCTCTATCACGAAGCACAAAAGGAGATCGTTGAGCGCGAACTTGCCCAGCAGGAAATCATACGCCTCAATGAGGGGCTGGAGAAAAGAGTAGCAGAACGCACCTCTCAGCTCATGGAGTCCAATAAAGACCTGCAAAAACAGATCCAAGAGCGTCGGGTGGCTGAAGATGCTCTCAAGGATTCAGAGCGCAGGTTGGCAGATATCATTAACTTCCTGCCCGATGCAACATTCGTAATAAATCGCGATGGAGTGGTGATTGCATGGAATCGGGCGATAGAGAAAATCTCGGGCATCAAGGCTGCACAAATTTTGGGAAAAGATAACTATGAATATTCCCTTCTTTTTTACAAATCGAGAAGGCCTATGCTAATCGATCTGGTCTTGCATCCCGACCTATCTCTGGAAAAGGATTACGAGCAGATCAAATGGCAGGAAGATGGTACAATTGTGGGTGACTCCTTTGTGCCAGATATGCAGGGCAAACCCGCATTTTTATTGGGAAGCGCGGCAGTTCTCTACGACTCAGAGGGGACTGTCTATGGCGCCATAGAGTCGATAAGGGATATTACCGATCGAAAAATGGCGGAAGAAGATCTGAAGAGCG
>DAONES010000065.1:0-11507 GCA_035403205.1 Methanothrix sp.
ATGCTCTCCCCGCCGCCCCGGCCCGCACCACCGCCAAAACCAAAGCCCCTCAGCAAATCCTCAAAGTTCGCTCCCCGGAACAGGTCCTCTTGCGAGTACTGGCTGTTGATTCCGGCATGGCCAAACTGGTCGTACTTCGCCCGCTTTTCCGGATCGGATAAGACTGCGTAGGCCTCGGACAACTCCTTGAACTTCACTTCAGCATCGGGCTCTTCTGATCTGTCAGGGTGATACTTCATGACAAGCTTTGCGTAAGCATCCTTTATTTCCTGTTCTTTTGCGTCCCGGGATACACCCAGAGTCTCATAATAATCCTTCTTATCAGGCATACGAATCCTTATTTCCTAGTCTTACTTACTAGCTAATTAGCATCAAATAGGGAATCTTGTTTGTGGCGCTCAATCAACTCATTTTTTGGTTCTTCAATTTAAGGCATTTGATATTGATATTTGTCATCATGAATATTATTATGATATTATTTGTATTCTTCAAGAGCATCGCGAATTTGGATTGCGAGCTTTTCTATCATTTTCTTAACCTCCGTGGATTCAAAGGATTCATGTTTTAATTTGCGCCAATCCACAAATTGATGAGTTGCAATCGTTTTAGCTAATTCATCATCCGTAATTGTTTCTGGTTTATTCATTATGGGATTATCGATATAGTAAATTGGAAGGATGAGGTCCTTGCGTTGAAGCTTTTTCTCTCTTTCCAGAAATGCACTTATTTCTTCTCGACAATTTATGCTTTTTAGGAATCTCGGAGAGAGTACGGGTATAAAAAATGTTGTTTCATTTATTGATTCCTCTATTCTTTGCTTCCAATTTTGACCCCAATTTATGTCATTGTTGTCCTGGAAAATGTTAAAATCGTCACCCAGCAAATCAGACACTTGCTGTTCAAGTTTTTCTCTAAGCTTTGACAAATAGCCATTTGCATTATCTTTGCGAACATAACACATGAATGCTGCGGGTTTTATTTTGCTCTCACTTACGTCCCCAATTATCTGGTCCGGTTGTTGATCATTTTGTTGCACCTGTTTTACCTTATCTTCAATCTCATCATTCTTGAGTTTATGGGGTGCAGTGATGGTTATTCTCTGCTCCGTCCTGGTCGCCAGGTCCTTAGCCGAGACATGAATTATGCCGTTGGCATCAATATCGAAGGTGACCTCAATCTGGGGAATGCCGCGAGGGGCTGGCGGAATGCCTACTAATGTGAACCTTCCCAAAGAAACGTTGTCTTTGGCCATGGGCCTTTCTCCCTGAAGCACATTGACCTCTACGCTGGTCTGGTTGTCTGCAGCCGTGGTGAATATCTGACTCTTTCGAGTGGGAATAGTAGTATTCCTCTCAATCAGTTTGGTGGTGACCGCGCCCAGGGTCTCAATTCCCAGAGAGAGTGGTGTTACGTCCAATAACAGGATGTCCTTGACCTCGCCGCCCAGGACGCCTGCCTGAATAGCTGCACCCATAGCCACACATTCCATGGGGTCCACGCCCCTCTCTACGTCCTTGCCCATGAAGCCCTTCACGAACTCCCTTACTACAGGCATCCTGGTGGGGCCGCCTACTAATATGATCTTCCCGATCTCTGATTTCTCAATCTTGGAGTCTCTCAGAGCCTGGGTCATGGGAGCTCGACAGCGCTCCAGAACGTCCTGGACCAACTCATTGAGCATGATGCGGGTCAGTTTCATGTTTAGATGCTTTGGCCCGCTGGCATCAGCTGTAATATAGGGCAGATTGAGGTTGGTCTTCGTAACACCGGAGAGTTCAATTTTGGCTACTTCCACAGCTTCTCTCAAGCGTTGCATGGCCATGGAGTCGCCCCCCAGGTCTATGCCCGACTCCTGCTTAAACTTCTCTAGGACAAAGTTGGTCAGCCTTTCATCCATATCCCTGCCGCCCAGTTGAGTATCACCAGAGGTGGACTTGACCTCGAAGACTCCTTCGCCTATCTCCATAATGGTGACATCCAGTGTGCCACCGCCAAGATCGAATACCATTATCTTATGCTCGCCTACCTTATCTAGGCCGAAGGCCAGAGCGGCTGCGGTGGGTTCATTTACTATTCGCACAACCTCAAGGCCTGCAATAGTACCTGCATCTTTGGTAGCCTGTCTCTGATTGTCGTTAAAGTAGGCAGGAACGGTTATCACGGCTTTATCCACTGTGTCGGCAAGATACGTCTCCGCATCCGACTTGACCTTGCGCAGGATGTGAGCGGATATCTCCTCCGGACTATACACATTTCCATAAACCTTAACTTTGTAGTCCGTGCCCATTTTGCGTTTGATGCCAGTTATAGTGCCTTCCGGATTGGTGACAGACTGTCTCTTAGCCGGCTCGCCAACCAAGACCTGTCCGTCATCTGTAAATGCTACATAAGATGGAAAGGCCTTTCCACCGATGCTTGTCCCTTCCGCGCTGGGAATTATGATGGGTCGACCGTTGATTATAACCGCTGCAGCCGAGTTACTGGTGCCCAAATCGATCCCTATAATCTTTCCCACGACATCCGCTCCTGAAACAGAAGACTAACATAATAACAACAAGTATATAACGTTTTTTTGTCCGAATTTCATATAGATTGCTGCAGCCTAAATAGGAGCACGCAATCCTCTCAATCTCTTGAGAGCATATCATTCGATTAGATGCCAATTAGCTGATCTCTCATCCTCCAACAGTTTTGCCTATCTCAATTTTCAGCCATTTATGCCATGTAACAGGTTAGTTTATGTAAAAATAATAGCAGCAACGCCACCAGAAGCCCAAATAGATTTAAATTCCGTATTTTAAATTAGATCCTTCTCAAATGCCATTGCCTTATTTGGCTAATTTCTGATCGGCAACTACAAGAGTAGGCTCGAGCAACGCTTTCTCACTTGCTTGCTCTCGCCTACCCTTGCCACTTAATAAATCTCCGTCCGTTTTCAGTATTCCATTTGTGCTAAATTTACTTCTTATCGTTCATTACTTCGTAATCCGCATCCACGGTTTGGCCCTTCTCGCTAGACGGCTCACTCTCGGGCTCCTGTTGAGCTTGCTGTTGCTGCGCCTGTGCCGCCTTCTGGTACATGGCTGCCGACAGTTCGTAAATTGCGGTTTGCAGATTCTCTGTCTTGGTCTTGATCTCGGAGATCTCACCGCCAGTTTGAGCATTCTTCAGGTCTGCAATGGCCTTTTCGATCTTATCCTTCTGCTCGACTGTGGCCACATCGCCCGCTTCTTTGAGCATCTTCTCAGAGGCATAGACCAGAGATTCAGCCGCATTCTTGACCTCGATCTCTTCCTTTCTCTTCAGGTCGTCGGAAGCGAAACGCTCTGCGTCTTTGATCTTGGAATCAATCTCTTCCTTGCTCAGTTTGTGAGGCGCAGTAATGGTTATCCTCTGCTCCTTCTTAGTGGCCAGATCCTTGGCAGAGACATGGATTATGCCATTAGCGTCTATATCGAAGGTGACCTCGATCTGTGGAATGCCTCGAGGGGCTGGGGGGATGCCCATCAAGGTGAATCTCCCCAATGAGACATTATCCTTGGCCATGGGTCTCTCTCCCTGCAGAACATTCACATCGACACTGGTCTGGTTGTCCGCAGCCGTGGTGAAAATCTGGCTCTTGCTAGTAGGTATAGAGGTATTCCTTTCGATTAATCGCGTCATTACACTTCCAAGGGTTTCAATTCCCAGGCTGAGAGGAATCACATCTACCAGAATTAAATCTTTTACTTCGCCACCGAGAACCCCTGCCTGGATAGCAGCACCCATGGCAACGCACTCCATGGGGTCCACGCCCCGCTCGATATCCTTGCCCATAAAGCTCTTCACGAACTCTTGCACTACAGGCATGCGTGTAGGCCCACCCACTAGGATAATCGTTTCTATTTTTGATTTATCCAACTTAGAGTCTGAAAGAGCTTGAGAAATGGGGCTTCTGCAACGCTCCAACACATCGTTTATCAGTTCTTCTAGCTTCGCTCGAGAAATCGTCATGCTCAAGTGCTTGGGACCGCTGGCATCTGCAGTGATATAGGGCAGATTGAGGTTGGTCTGCATCATGCTTGAAAGCTCGATCTTGGCTACTTCAACTGCTTCCCGCAGGCGCTGCATGGCCATGGAGTCGCCCTTCAGGTCGATGCCAGACTCCTGTTTGAACTTCGCCAAGACATAGCTCATCAGACGCTCATCCATATCCCTGCCACCGAGCTGGGTATCACCAGATGTAGAGAGAACCTGGAAGACACTACCGATCTTTTCCATTATGGTAACATCTAGGGTTCCGCCGCCAAGATCGAATACCAACAACTTTTGACTGCCTGTCTTATCCAAACCAAAGGCCAATGCTGCTGCTGTGGGCTCATTGATTATGCGAACAACCTCAAGGCCGGCGATGGTTCCGGCATCTTTCGTCGCCTGTCTCTGATTGTCATTGAAGTATGCAGGAACGGTGATCACAGCTTTGTCTACGGTATCGGCCAGATAGGTCTCTGCGTCCGTCTTGATCTTGCGCAGGATCTGGGCGGATATGTCCTCAGGGCTGTATTCCTTGCCGTGCACCCTGACTTTGTAGTCCGTGCCCATCTTGCGTTTGATTCCCGTGACCGTGCCGTCCGGATTGGTAACAGATTGTCTCTTGGCTGGCTC
Source organism: Methanothrix sp. (assembly GCA_035403205.1). GTDB lineage: Archaea > Halobacteriota > Methanosarcinia > Methanotrichales > Methanotrichaceae > Methanothrix. Next base: position 4,645 of record DAONES010000065.1, read on the forward strand.
GCCCACCAGAACCTGGCCCTCTTTTGTAAAGGCCACGTAAGATGGAAACGCCTTTCCGCCGATGCTTGTCCCTTCCGCACTGGGAATTATGGTAGGTCGGCCGCCGATCAGAACAGCAGCCGCCGAGTTGCTGGTTCCAAGGTCAATGCCGATAATTTTTGACAAGATTTCATCTCCTGAAATTGAAAGTTATCACAACTTGGCAATTATTTTACCTTTTCGCCACCGCTACTTTTGAGAAGCGGATGACATGGGAATTGAACAGGTAACCCTTCTGTATCTCTTCTGCGACAGTTCCTTCTTCCAGATCATTACTCTCGACCTGAAAGAGCGCCTCATGGCGATAGGGATCGAACTTCGTCCCTTTTGCAGCAATGGGCACAAGCCCTTCTCCTGATAGTATATCGATCAGTTGTGTGCAAAGCGCCCGGCTTCCTTCATCATGTTTTGCAGCCGCTTCCAGACTGTCCAGCACGGGAAGAAGCTTCGAGACGAGCTTTTGAGAGGCATATTTTATATTCTCTTCCTTCTCACGGGCCGATCTTTTCACGATATTGTCCAGGTCCGCCCGACAACGCTTCAGGAGGTCGAGCCGCTCTTCTGCCAGGCTCTGGGCTGAGGAGAGCTTCTTTTGTAGCTCCTCGACAGACACGCCTGAATTGTCAGTCTTAGTTTCAGATTTTTCGTCAGCATCCGCCATAGTATCCACCCAAAGTATGGCTTGATCTAAATCCGAGGGAGGGGTGGGCCGGCCCAAGCCGACCCGTCTATTGCTCCTCAATCCTCTAGTAGTGAGGCATTGGCATCTGAGGCATGGTATAGTCGTGCGGGCTCTGGCCGGGCTTGGGGGCCAGCTCTTCTCTCTTGGCTGCAATCACATCATCTACCCGCAGCACCATGGTGGCAGCTTCAGTTGCCGATTTTATTGCCTGAGTCTTGACCTTTAGCGGCTCTACGACGCCCAGCGCCAGCATGTCGGCGGGATCACCAGATGTCAGGTCCAGCCCGAAGGTCTTCAATCCCTGTCCGCCTTTGACCCTCAGGGCCGCCAGGCTATCCACAGGATCAAAGCCGGAGTTCTCAGCTAAAGTAAGGGGGATGGACTCAACGGCATCAGCGAAGGCCCGGACTGCCAGTTGCTCCCGCCCTTCCAGGGTGGAAGCATACTGCCTCAGGTTTTCGGCTACGACGATCTCCGGAGCGCCACCGCCGGGCACAATCTTTCCGGAGCGGATGACATCCAACACCACATTGAGGGCATCATCCAAGGCTCTCTCCATCTCCTCTAGGAACTGTTCAGATACGCCATGCAGGATGATTGATACTGCTCTCGCCTTCTTGCAGCCCTCTACGAAGGTCATGTGCTTGTCTTTGCCGACCTTGCGCTCTTCCACAAGATCCGCAGATCCGAGATCCCGGGAAGTGACTGCCATAACATCGCCCACCAGCCTTGCTCCGGTAGCCAGTGCCAGCATCTTAAGGTCTTCTCTCTTAACCCGGCGAATGGCCAGTATTCCATTCTTGGACAGATAGTTTTGGGCAGTAACACCAATGCCTTTCTCGCAGAATACGACATTGGCTCCGGCTGCAATAATGGCGTCGACCTGGGACTTGATGACCAGCTCCTCGCCCTCTTTGAATCCGGCCAGGTTCTTGGCCTCGGTTATGGTGATCTTGGCATCAGTATCCAGCTTCTTGAGTTCGAGGGTGCCTTCCAGAAGCATAATCCTGGCTGCATCTACGCGCTTTGGCATCTCCAGGGATGTTCTTTCCTTCTCGATTGCTATGCCGTAGATGATGCTCGAATCCTCGATCTTGCCGCCCGGTATCAGGACCATCTTGATATTCTCTTCGATGTCCTTGCCCTCAAAACCGGCAACTGCGCGGCTGGCCTGCACGGATATCTTTGCCAGCTTATCCATGGCGATCTCAATGCCCTTTCCTCTCATGGCGGTCTGGGCAATCTTGAGCAGAACTTCCTCGTCGCCAGAGGCATCAATGGCCATGGAGGAGAGTACTTCTTGCGCTCTGGCTGCTGCCTGTTTATAACCCTGCACGATGACTGTGGGGTGGACATCCTGATCCAGTAAAGCTTCTGCCTTTTCCAGCAGCTTGCCTGCGATGATCACCGCGGTGGTGGTGCCGTCTCCGATCTCGTCGTCCTGAGCTTTTGCCACCTCAACGATCATCTTGGCCACGGGATGCTCGATATCCATCTCTCTGAGAATGGTAGCACCATCATTGGTGATGGTTGCATCTTCTCCAGCGATGAGCATCTTATCCATCCCTTTAGGTCCAAGGGTGGTTCGAACAGCCTCTGCGACCGCTTTTGCAGCCAAGATGTTCCTGCGCTGCGCATCCTTGCCTGTCTCTCGTTTGCTTCCTTCTTTCAGTATGATAACCGGTACGCCACTCAAACCTGCCAAACCTATAGTCCTCCCCGACTTTTTTCTTACTACCAGTTTGAAGTTCTATATAAAAGATTCGCTTGATTTGGGGCCGATCGTAGAAAATATTTGTATACAGGGGAGAATATATATAGTCTATATAGGAAGATCTATATAGTCATCTCTCAATCACAGCCAATTGGCAAACGTCTAGCGAAACAAATCTAAAAGGGATATGCATTGACATCGAAGATCATCTCCAACAATCTAAATCTCTGGTACGGACAGAAGCAGGCCCTCAAGGACATAAGCCTGGAGATTCCCGAAAAGGAGATTACCGCCCTGATCGGCCCTTCCGGCTGCGGCAAGTCGACCTTTATCCGCTGTCTGAACCGGATGAACGATCTCGTGGCTAACATTCGCGTCAGTGGTCAGGTTCTCTATGATGATATCGATATTTATGGAAAGAATGTTGATGTCGTGGATCTGCGGAAAAGGATCGGCATGGTATTTCAAAAGCCTAACCCATTTCCCATGTCCATCTACGATAACATCGCCTACGGCCCCAGAATACATGGCCAGAAGAACATCGATAAAATCGTAGAGCGCAGTCTGATGGACGCTGCTCTCTGGGAAGAGGTCAGCGAAAGGCTTGACCAGCCGGCCATGGGCCTATCCGGCGGGCAGCAGCAGAGGCTGTGCATCGCCAGGACTCTGGCCATGAAGCCCGATGTCATTTTGTTTGACGAACCTTGCAGCGCCCTCGACCCGATATCAACCGGAAAGATCGAGAGCCTCATGGAGACCCTCAAGGACAGCTACACCCAGGTGATCGTGACTCATAATATGCAGCAAGCTGCCAGAATATCCGACTGCACCGCTTTCTTCCTGCTCGGCGAGCTGATCGAAGTGGGTGAGACGAAAAATATCTTTGAGATGCCGAAGATGAAGAGCACGGAAGATTATATCACAGGAAGATTCGGCTAGTGAATCTGATTTAGGCAGGAAATTGGACTTAAGGAATCTGGCTAAGGGAATTCGGCCGGCGATTCATCAGGAAAAATAACAACTTGATTGGATTACAGGAGAGGTAGGATGAGCCCGTATCGAGAGCGATATCACAGAGATCTAAAAGAGCTGAAGAATCTCGCAAAAGATCAGGCGAATCGTGGCGCCGAGGCAATAGACAAGTCTGTCTCAGCGTTGCGTGATTATAATATGGATCTGGCAAAAGAGGTCATCAAGCACGATCAGGAAATGGACGACCAGAGCCAGAAGATAGAGAATCTTTGCATGGAGCTTCTCGCTTTGCAGCAGCCCATGGCCAAGGATCTCAGGCGCATCATAGGCATACTTAAGATAGGCATAGATCTGGAGAGGATCGGTGACCTGGCGGTGGATGTGGCCAGAGTTACCACCCAATCGCAAAACAAGGTCCAGATAACCAAGCTGGAGTATATCCCCCACATGGCTGAGATCTGCAAAAAAATGCTCGAAGGGTCCATGGAGGCCCTCATGAACAGCGATGCTGATCTGGCAAGGCAGGTTACCAAATGGGATTATGAGATCGACGGGCTGTATGTAAAAGCCAGGACCAAGATTCTGAAAATAATCATTGAAAGGCCGGAAGTTATTACCGAGGCAACTGCCTTGCTGCTGGTCAACAGGCACATGGAACGGATTGGCGATCATATCTGCAACATTTGCGAGACCATCGTCTATATGGTGGAAGCAAAAAGAGAGCATCTCAACTAGGGCTATTTATGGACACACGAAAGGTGCAGCGGACCGGCAAGTCGACATTTATAGTCTCGCTTCCCAAGAGCTGGGCGACCAAGAACAGCATCTCCGCCGGTTCCATAATTTACATCAATCAGGGCGATAACGGGGCTCTGACGCTTTCCACAGATCGCTCTGAGCGTGAGATGAGAGTGCGCCTGGATATTGGGGACAAAACCGGAGAGCATCTAGTTAGAGACATCATTGGATGCTATGTGGGCGGATATCGAACCATTGAGGTCACATCCGGACATATGTCCTCCATTCAGAAGAAGGATCTGCACCTAATTGTCAACAAACTCATAGGTCCCGAGATTTTGGAGGAGACCATCAACAAGGTGGTAATTCAGGACCTGTTGAGTTCCGAGGAGCTTCAATCCGAAAGGGCCTTGAAGCGAATCAGGACCGTGGTGAAATCCATGATCTCAGATTCGCTCTCCAGCCTTTTAAACAACAACGAGGAGCTGGCGGCGGATGTTATCCAGAGGGACAATGATGTGGACCGGCTCAATCTCCTCATCGCGAGGCAGTTCACAGAGATCCTGAGATCCGGCTCGGTAAAACAGGAGACCCTTAACCCCATCACTGCATTCAATTACATGCAGGCCTCATCCAACCTGGAGCGCATTGCAGACCACGCCTACCGCATTGCTGGGATCGCCGGCCAGCGAGGGTACAACCTGCCTGACGATTTGAAGGATGAGATCTTGCACATGGAGTCATTGCTGGGAAGCCTCCTTGACGACTCCATATCATATCTTCTTCAGACCAACTCCAACAAGGCCAATGAGCTGATCGACAGGATCAGGGAGATTCAGAAGCATGTGGTGGCAATAGCCAACTCCAGGGATTATAAAGAAGATCCCGAGATGGTTGTCCGGCTTATTCTGGCCAGCAGTCTGGAGCGTATGCTTGATTACATCATGAACATCGCAGAGCTTACCATTAACCTCAGCCACTCCACTCATCCCTCTGAAAAGAAATGAGGCTTGAGCATTTTTACCTATTTTGACTTGCGCAGTCTGTACGGCCAAGCTGCCGCCAGGCTTGTGCACGCACGTGGGATGACTCGTGCGACTGCGCCGCAGCCAGGGGCAGCAAAAGGGGGTCGAGCGCGGGCATTGCAGCCCACCGGAAAGCATGTGGGCGGAATGGAGCCTAGCCTGCTGGGCAAGACAGCGGGACGAGCATTGCCATTTATCTCGAACGTGATCAGTGAACTACCGCATCCTGAATGGAGCGGCTTGCCACTTCATCGCCAAAACTTGCGTCACAGATATGTGACATCGCGGTTTTGGTTCTATGGGCACTACGGGCTGTTCCATCCCTGTGATGAGTATGTTCCTGGGATCTACTTTTATCAGCTTTCGACCAGCACTTTTAGCCTTGTACGAAACATCGAACGCGTATGGAAATAAAAGAGTTGGCCCAGGAAATGGCATCGTCCAAAACGTCGCCCCACGCCCGCGAACATGCGCGCTCGCTCACCCGCCTGTCCAGCCCCCGCGCAGCCACGCATTCAAAAGAGGATCAGCAAAGGGTCAGCACCATCGAGGATCGCCGCAATGAATCCCGCGATTTCGCTCCCAAGACAGGAGATCTGAGGGCCTGCCCATGATCCTCTGTCCCAAACCGAAAAGTATATACCTCGGCAATCCGCTATATACTATTCGGTGAAAGTCGATAGCATCTTCCCTCCTACCTCCGATACCCTTCGGCTTTCCCACCCTCCTACTCAATATTCAGAAACAATCGCTAGATGAATGAGGCGGTTGTGCCTTCTCGGTGCTCATCGCCTTCTCTATGGCCCTGGCGACCATCGCTTTTGCCATCCGGCTCTGGACAATCGCCACCAGCGCTTCTTTTGCCCTCGCCCGGGAGTACTCATCCACCTGCCAGTCCAAGCCATCGTATCCCACATCCATGAGAATCAGGCCATCTGCTGGAGCAGTCGGAGCGCCGTGGTTCAGCTCCGGGTGCAGCAGGTCGCAAAACCAGCTCATCTCCTTCTGACCGGACCCCACCTTCTCCAGAGCACCCACGATCTTTCGCACCATATTCCAGAGAAAGCCGTTTGCCCGAATGTCGAAGACAAACAGGCCTCTCTCCTCGGAGATCTCAAGCTTCTGCACCGTCTTTACCGTGTCAACCTTAGCTGAGGAGAAGTTTCGAAAGTCGTGCTCGCCTAAAAGCAGCTCTGCTGCGGCGCGCATTTTTTCTGCCTCCAGGCCAGGGTGCCATAGCAGATAGCGGTACTCCCGCCACTTCGCATTCCAGCGGGCGCTAAAACCTATGGGTGCCACAGCCCAGGCCCAGGTCCAGATATCGCGGGGCAGCCGGCCATTCACACAGCGAGGGCGAGCGAGCTTTGCCTTGTCCTCATCGATCCAGAAGTCGATAACCTGGCCCAGAGCCGAGACCCCCCTGTCAGTTCTGCCCGCATAGCAAAAGTCGCCATGAATTACGCCGATTTTCGAAAGCGCTTTGCGAACCTCGGAGTCGACCGTGACCAGATCTGGCTGACGCTGAAAGCCATAGTAGTTGTCGCCCAGATAAGCGAGCTTGAGTGCGATCTTCATCGGATCAGCTATATCTCCCTGGGGTCGGTGATGTACCCGGTGATTGCGCTCGCTCCTGCCGTTGCTGGCGAGCAGAGGTAGACAAACGCCTTGGGGCTGCCCTGCCTGCCTACGAAGT
>DAONES010000066.1:0-10562 GCA_035403205.1 Methanothrix sp.
ATGTCCTGGGCCAGGACCATTTCCAGATAGAGCTGCTCGCCAATCTGGATCAGGTCCCGGAATATGGCGCGATCATTGTAGTAGCCTTTCCCAAGCCGGAGGGCGGAACCGGTTTCCCGGCAAGGATCTTTGCGATTCTGCCCTGAAATTTTCCCTAATGCCCGAGATACCTCTCAATCCTGTCCAGCCCTTCGGCAATATTCTCCAGAGAGTTGGCATAGGAGAACCTCAGGTAGCCTTCTCCGTTCGGCCCGAAGTCTATTCCAGGCGCTACACCAACATGGGCATTCTCCAGGATATCAAAGGCCAGCCGGTAGGAGTCGCCCGAAAAGCTCCGGGCGTTGGCAAAGATATAAAATGCCCCCGTGGGCTCAGCGGCGATGGGAAAGCCCATTTCTTTCAGGCGTTTGATTATGAACCTTCGGCGCTGGTCATAGATCTCCTTCATCTCAGCGACCTCTCGATCCGTCTCCCTCAGAGCGGCGATGCCCGCCTTCTGGGCAAGGGAGCTGGCGCAGATGAAGAAGTTCTGCTGCATCTTCTGAATGGGCCGGACGAACTTCTCCGGGGCGATGAGGTAGCCCAGACGCAGGCCGGTCATGGCATAGAGCTTGGAAAAGCCGTTCAGGACAAAGGCGCGATCTGAAAATTCCAGGATCGAGTGCTCCTTTCCCTCATAGACCAGGCCGTGATAGATCTCATCGGAGATGATGTAAGGCGACAATTGGGCAATGGAGCGCATTGTGCTCTCGGAGAGCAGGCAGCCTGTGGGATTGGACGGAGAGTTGATGAGAATGGCCTTTGTCTTTCTGTTGATCTTCTTGTTGATCTCCTCCGGACGCAGCTGAAAGCCGTCCTTTTCATAGACCGGCACTCTGGCAGGAATGCCTCCCAAGAATTTTATAAAATTTGGGTAACAGGCATATCCCGGATCTGAGAGGATGACCTCCTGGCCTTTCTCCAGAAGCGCTGCAAAGACGAGCATCATGGCCGGCGAGGTGCCGGATGTTACTACTATCTGCTCCGGCTTCACAGAGACTGCATAGGTCTTTTGATAGTGATCGCAGATGGCCTCTCGCAACTGTATGTCTCCCAGGCTGTGAGTGTAATGGGTGAGCCCTTCCTCTAAAGCCTGGCAGGTGGCGCCTTTCACCGCTGGGGGAATATCGAAATCCGGCTCGCCCACCTCCAGATGGATGATGTTGATTTTCTGGCGTTCCATCTCCCGCGCCCTCTCCAGAACATCCATGACGATGAACGGGGCGATCTCTTCTGCTCTTCTGGCGATCATTTTAGCTCCACGCTTGATCGTCTCAAGCTGATATTAACTTAACGCGAGCCTTCGCTAATCTCTCATCTACTCGAATAGACAGATCAATGAAATTTATTTGGGAAAAATACAAGTAAAATGTCAGTTAAGAATAATTATGATATGACTGCTAATGATGGTATAATGGCTAGATGGAAGGATTGCTGGGATGCTGCACCCGAATTATATGTACTTTTAAAAGAAAGCAAAACATTAGAGAGTGCTCGAAATAAAGTAGTGCGCTACATTGAAGCCAGAGAATGGACTTACTCCTGCGATTTGGGAGAGATTGAGAATTGGGATTATATTCTCTTTAGAGATGTGATACGTACATTGAAGAATATCATCTCACCCAGAAACGAAAGAATTGCAGGAACTTCTTCATTGGATAATCTGTGGCAGGCGGCATTGAATGGAGATGCAGAAGTCAGCGAGGATTTCATCGCTGAGTTTACCCATTTCTTTAAAGCTCTAAAATTAAAAGCTGATGTCTATCCATCTCGATTAATGGAAGGAATAGATATTCCAAAGTTCGATGAGTATGAAGGCAGAGTCGCCGGTCAGATGCGTTCTGACTACCTGGATCAGATGGGAAAGCGCATGGACAGTTACCTGAAAAGATATCGGTCCGGACTCAATCCACAGATAGTCTCCAAGAGACAAGATAGTAGGAGACGAATCTTAGAGATTCTCCATTCCACAGAGAACGATTGGAAGGATTGGCACTGGCAATACCGGAACGTATTCAAAGATGCTTATGATATAGATATAATTAAAGAAATAATTAAGCTCGAGCCGCATCATGAAGAATCGATGAGGCTGGCCGTAGAAAACCATGTACCATTCGCAGTTACCCCCTACTATCTGCATCTTATGGATAGGGAACCCTGCGATCTGGACTACGCAGTTCGCAAGCAGGTCTTTCCACCACTCAGCTACGTGCAGAACATGATCGCACACAGAAAAGATAGGAAATGGGCCTTTGATTTCATGAAGGAAAGAGATACATCGCCAATAGACCTTGTCACTCGCCGTTACCCTAGGGTGGCGATAATTAAGCCCTATGAATCATGCCCTCAGATCTGTGTCTATTGCCAGCGAAACTGGGAGTTGACCTCGCCCCTCATGGCCTCGGCACTTGCCCCTCCGGAGAAGATTGAGGCCGCATTGCAGTGGTTCTCAGAACATGAAGAGATGATGGACGTCTTGGTCACAGGCGGCGATCCGCTGGTGATGGACGACTCTCTCATCGACAGAATACTGAGCAAGCTTTCTGAGATTTCTCATCTTAAGAGCATCAGAGTTGCCACCAGGACTCCAGCAACTGTTCCTCAGAGGATTACAGCCGATCTCTGTGAGATACTGTCCCGGTATAACGAGTCTGGAAAGAGGAATATCTGCATAGTGACGCACTTCATGCATCCCTATGAGATCACTCCAGAAACGGTAGCCGCCATAAAGATGGTGAAGATGAGTGGCATTGAGGTCTACAACCAGCAGGTTTTCACCTTTGCCAACAGCCGCAAGTTCGAAACATCCGCACTTCGAATCATCCTCAAGCAGATCGGTGTGGATCCGTACTATACGTTCAACATGAAGGGCAAGACCGAGATGGAGGACTATGCTGTGCCCATATCTCGCATTTTGCAGGAGCGAAAGGAAGAAGCTCGACTGCTTCCAGGAATATTTCGCACCGATGAGCCGGTTTTCAATGTTCCGGGCCTAGGCAAAGATCATCTACGAGCCTGGCAGAACCACGAGCTTATCGCCATAACTCCAGAAGGCAGAAGGATGTACTCATTCCTCCCTTGGGAGAAGAATATAGCTCAGGTAAAACCATATATCTACACTGACGTTTCCGTCAATAAATATCTGCAAAGGCTGATGGAGAGAGGGGAAGATCCGGAAGACTATCGGAGTATATGGTATTACTACTAGTGCGTCAGCCAGTCGGCCAGAGTTTGCGTGGCCAGCAGAGTCTCCTCGCAGTGAGCATGAATGAACTCCTCAGGCAGCTCATGATCCATAGCAATCGTCTCGCTAGCTGCCAGGGATCTTGCTCCTGCAAAATTTATATACGATATCCTGGCAGTAAGCTCTTCGCAAGGCCTCTCGAATGCCCTTCCAGGGAGCATGGCAACTCCCGTTTCTTGCAGCAGGCGTTCACAGAGCGTCGCGCTGTTCCTTATATTCCTTTCTGCCAACACCTTAGCAAAGGGGGAAAAGTCAGGAAACATGTAAAAAGCGCCTTCTGGCTGATTGACCCGCACTCCAGCGTCCGCCAGTATCTGATGGCATTTCTTTCCCAAAGTTGAAAGGATGCGTCGGGCATGCCAGAGATATCGCTCAATTGCCATCGATCCTCTAAATGCTTCCACCGCAGCATATTGGATTGGAGCGCTTACAGATGTGTATGTCTCACTGGCAACGGCTGCCATCGCCTCCATGAGCCAGTCCAGATTGCGAGGAAAGGTGAAAGTCCCTAATCTCCATCCTCCTGCTCCGCACCACTTGGACAGGCCAGAGCTGATTATGGTCCCCTCCGGATAGAAGCGGGCTACAGAAACATGTCTGCCCTGGTGATGGAGCTGGCCGTAAATCTCATCAGAGAGGAGTATGACCTCATATTCCCTGGCAACTGCTGCAATCTCCCTGAGTTCATTTGCCGTGTAAGTAAGGCCGTCTGGATTTCCGGGATAGTTTAGAACCAGCATACGTGGACGATATAGATCTTGCTCCACCTCTAAATGCTCGGATAGGCGATCGGCGTTGATATGCCATTTATCCTCGAAGGACGTATGAATCAGGCTCACCCGTTTTCCCAAAATCGTAGCTTGAGGTACGTAGGAGACCCAGCAGGGAGTGGGCACAATGATCTCTCCGTAAAAGACCAGTTGCAGCAGGAACATAAGCTCTTTTGAACCTGGGCCTACCAGAACGCAATCGGCATTGGCTTCCACCAGGTCCTTCTGCCGGTGAAATCCGGCCACTGCCTCCTTAAGGGCCATGAGGCCTTTGACAGGGAGATAATCCTTCTCATGAGCATGCAGCCGCAGAGACTCTACAACCGGTACCGGAACGGGGAACGGAGATTGGCCCAATCCAAAGTCATAGATTTTTCTTCCCTGGCTCTGCAATAACTTTACTCTCTCATTGATGGCCAATGTAGGTGATTCACATAAGCCGCGAACATTGATATTCAAGCTGACATGCTTTTGCAGGGTCATCTTAGAGCTCCTCTGTCATTTATATTCTGAATATCGTCAGTTACTGTTTATAAACGTGGGCATTTTTTGGACAATACATGCTGACCAGCTTTTCCCCTGCACAGGGAATTGGCGTATAGTCTTCTGTAAAAAAATTCACAGATCCCTTGCTGCTTATCAGCATTAGTGGGATAGTATTTGCATCATGAAATGGCACAATCGGATCATACTTGAAATTTTCCGTAAATTCATTTACCACCAAAGATCCTCCTGATTTAAGCTTTTCATCGAGATAAGAATATGTTATCTTAGGGGAAAAAAGAAATCGTCCGCGCAGATGCTCCGGAGCGATTGTCTGCATTCCTCGGACTCCTGCGGTCTCCAGGCGAATTTGATAGACCTCTTTTCTGCCAAATATGTCCCTAAATCTTACGGCGGAAAGGGAATTAATCATATCATCAGAGGTAAGAGCCAACAAGTGTCCTAGATTGGAGATGTCTATTTCATCCAATATCGATTCAGAAATGATGCTCCCATGATATGTGGGCAGCCCTTCCTCATAAGCTTTAGCGATTTCTGTGCAATTTGTATCGACTAAAAGGACCGAAAGTCCTTGGTCTCTGATGATAGATGCGATCTTTCTCGCCCAGAGATGAGCCCCCGCAATTAGAAATCCCGTTTGATTTCCGGATGCGAGATTCAAGGTTCTGGCAAGCGGTCCGGCAGTTAGACCATAAATAGCTACTGTCCCGGCAACTACGAAAAATGCAACTGGTGCAAGCATTTCCGCTTGATGCATGCCTTGCTCGGATAAGAAAAGGCCGAAGACTGAGGCCACTGCCGCCGCAACAATTCCTCGGGGCGCCATCCAGGCGATGAAGACCTTTTCTCGCCAATTGAGATCCAATTGGTATGTCGATAGAATTACAGCTGCTGGGCGTGCAATAAATATCAGAGATCCCAAAAATATCAATGTATTTAAATTGATATTGTCGAAATAATTTAAAGGCAGCCTTGCGACCAGGATAACAAATAAAAGTGAGATTAAAAGCGTTCTCAGATCTTCCTTGAACTTGATTATGGGCGCGATATTCACTTTATTCTGATTGGCAAGGGCAACACCCATCAGAGTTGCAGCGAGCAGCCCAGATTCTTCTTGAATGAGTTCCGAAATAGCAAATACCAATACTACGAGCATAAGTGATACGACTTCCAGCAGTCTATCAGGAGCTAAATAATCTTTCATCACTTTTATTATTACGAGGGCACCGAAAAAACCCAAGGAGCATCCTGCAATTAGAGTCATCGCGAATCCAAGTACCGCCGTTAGGGCCGCTTCGTGCGGACCTGATGCAAGGATACCATCCAAGACGATTATAGCCAGAATCGCCCCGATAGGATCGTTCATAATTCCTTCCCATTTGATTATGGAGCCAACTCTTCCTTGGGGGCGCAGATACAGAAGTAGAGGTGTTATTACGGTAGGACCGGTTACCACCAGAATCGAACCCAAGAGCACAGATAATAGCGGATTTAGCCCCAAAAAAATATATGCAAAAACCGAGGCAAGAATCCATGTTGTGAGAACGCCAATGGTGAGGAGATTTCGTACTACAATTTTTGTCCCCATTAAGTCTGCGACCCTTAGGCTGAGTCCGCCCTCGAAGAGAATCAAAGCCAGAGATATGCTTATGAATGGCGAAAGGAGCGGCCCAAATAACTGGTCCGGGTGCAAAAAACCGGTTAACGGGCCTGACACAAATCCAAATACCATAAGCAAGAGGATAGAAGGGAGCTTTAGACGCCAGGCAATCCATTGGGCAGATATACCTATGATAATAATGCCTGCCAATTCCATTAAGGGGATTTGGTCCATAGACAGCCTCACACGCTGATTATGCAGATCCAGATAAGCCTTTTTCGGAAGGCACATCCTTAACGAAAGCCTGATTGAGCGGAATAGTTAAGAATTTGAAGCAGAATTAGGGGGAGCCATTGCGGACCAGAGATAAATGGAATATTTAAGGGAACGTGGATTGTCTTGATACATCGATTAGCGTTATTGGCTTTGCCGTTATGTTTGCTTCTCCTGCCGGTGGCTTCCGGGCTGCCGGACGAGGCTGTGGGACGGGTGGTAAGCGTGGTCAGTGGCGACTCGCTGGGTGTAGAGATGCTGATTTCCGACGAAGGGACGAATGGCGTCGATAGAATAATTCTTGCGGATATTAGAGCGCCTTCAACCATAACTGCCGAGGGCAAAGCAGCAAAGGACTATTCTCTTTCGGTGCTCAAGAATAAACTTGTATATCTAGATATTAATAATAATTCTACGAGCAGGCGAAATAAATGGAACCAGCTAATATGTGTCATTTATCTGGTGGACCCGGAATTCCGGCCGGTCTGGCCACCGGTCAACCGAATCCTCGTAGACGGTGGCTTTGACAGGCGAAATGATGACCCCGCGAACGAATTCAATTCGTCTGCCTGGTGGCAGAAATCGCCTGTCTTTTTGCCGAGCAAAAAGAAAGATCTTTTAGCAGCCATGCTGGAAAAACAACCTCAATTAAAAGAGGTGTTTTTTTCCGGGCCGCTTCCTTCCTCCGCTCGCGTTGCAGCAGTCAATTCCCAATCGAATAAATCCGAAAATGCTTCCGCATCGAATGCAACAAAGATCACTTTGCCATCGAATGTTACAAAGGACAATCTGGCAGAAAATGCAACAAAGAACACTCTGGCTGCAGATGTAGCAAAAGGCAAACTCGCACCGGACAAAGTTAGAGAGACCTCCATGTTAGGTGCGAAAAGGGCCGCATCCACTTTGAGTGCGACAAAGGGCACTGCTCCGTTTCTTGCGATTTTGGCCAATTCCACATCTCATATTGCAATGGAAAATGCCACGTCCCCTGTGGTGCAGATCAATTCCACTTCTCTTGTTGTGCCAGGGGTCCCCGAATCGGGGGCGACAAAGAAAGATCCACGGTCGGTGAGCATTCTGGAGAAAGATAAAACATCCGGGCGCATCAGCATTGGATATCGCAAATGATGCCCACGGGCAGATAATCAAAAGAAGGGCGGGCAATAATCCGGATGCCCGCCTCATGTTCTTCGTATCATTCAATATTGCCTGGCCATGTAAGTCCGGCCGGGAGTATCCTTGCCGCACACGGCACAGCGGGCAAATGAGAAGCCCTTGTACTGCGGCTGGCCCAGCATGTTTGCTTCCACCTGGTCCTCTAACTTGTGGCCGCATTCTTCCTCTCCGCACCAGGGAACCAGAGCCACTCCCATCTGAGTCTGCGCCTTGGCCTCCTCGATGCTGGCAACCTCTTTTACCTTGGCATCATGGAGATTGCAAGCTTTGCTGTAGAGGGCCGCTTGTAGCTCTTCCGCCTCTTTGTTGATGGCAATGGCCAGCTCAACCATGGGCACAGCCTTCTTGACTTTATCGCGACGGACCAGTGTGACGACACCCTTCTCAATGTCCCTCGGCCCGACCTCCAGTCGAATGGGCACGCCTTTCATCTCCCACTTGTAGAACTTGGCCCCAGGCCGCTCATCGCTGGTATCAAGCTGCACGCGAATCCTGGCCGCGGAGAGTTCCTCCTTTAGCTGCCGGCAGACTGCCAGAACCTTCTCCTTGTCGCCCAAAAGAATGGGAACTATTGCTACCTGAGTAGGAGCCACCTCCCAGGGCAGGACCAGGCCGTTTTCGTCCCCGTGCACTGAGATGAGGGCAGCAATGCAGCGCTCCGAGATTCCGTAGCAGGTCTGCGAGACCAGCTTCTGCTCGCCGTTTTCTGCCTCGTAGGTGATCTCGTAGGTCTTGGCGAAGGTGGAGCCCAGATGGTGCGCCGTTCCGACCTGAAGCGTTCTGCCGTCGGGCATGATTACATCTATCGCCGTGGTATAATCCGCACCGGGAAACTTATCCCAGCTGGGCCGCCGGCTTACCAGAAACGGCAGCGCCAGGCGGCGGTAGAACTCCGAGTACCTGGCAATTGCCACCTCGACCTGCTCAGCCGCCTGCTGCCAGGTGGCATGAACGGTGTGCGCCTCTTTGAAGGATGTGATCTCCCGCAGGCGAATCAGCGGCCTGGTGTGCTTGGTCTCGTAGCGGAATGTATTGACGATCTGGTAAATTCGCAGCGGCAGGTCGGCGTGAGACCTGATCCAGACCTTGAACATGGGATAGATGGCAGTCTCGCTCGTTGGCCGCAGGGCGAGCTTGACATCCAGTGGCGATGTCCCGCCGCACGTCACCCAGTAGACCTCCTCCTCAAAGCCCTTGATGTGCGCTGCCTCTTTCATGAACTCGTTTTCCGGTATCAAGAGAGGAAACTGGGTCTCCTGATGATCAGGGTCCAGAAGCTGCCTTATGATGGCGTAGACATTCTTCTTGATGGCGTATCCGAAGGGGAACCAGACGCACATGCCCTTTACTGGATAGCGATTATCCACGACCTCAGCGGTCATGAGCAGCTCGTGGTACCACTCGCTGAAGTCCTCTTTCGCAGGAAGCTTTGCCTGCTTGGCTTGCTGATTGGCCTGTTGGTTGGTTTGCTTATTGTCCTTTGCCTTGGATTTTGAGTCGAACATAATCTTGGAATCGGTCATGTAACCACCGAGATAGCAATGGGGGTGATAAAGGTTTCAATGGCCGCCGCCAGGAAGAGCAGCGGCACAACATAGCACTTGAGTAAGTGGATGGCAATCCAGGTCTCGCCAGAGACATCCGCCTTCTCCCTGGCTAAAGTGAGTGCCAGGAGGTATCCCAGCCGAAAGCCGATAGCGATGCTGACCAGCACCACGGGCAGTTCAATAATGCCATGAGGCAGGATGCCTGCCGCCAGAAAGAGCGGCCCGGCCTTCTGCAGGGAAGCGTAGCCAACTATCCCCAGCAGAAAGCCGTTGCTGGTGACGACCATCAAAGGAACAAGCCCCAGGCCGAGGCCCAGGAGCATGGCCATGGCCGAGGCAAGGAGATTCTTGAGGAATATTATCAGCATTATGAGAACCGGCGGCTGATCCATGATCCACTTCAAATTCTCCAGCTCTTTCATCCATTGGGATGCCAGTTCAGGGTCGACGGCTGCGGCGCAATAGCCCATCACGGTCGTCAGAGCGAAGATGAAGACAGACAGGCCGATGAATATTCGAATCGACTTCAGATAGGCCAGATCATCCTTTATTGACAAGAAATATCTCCTCATAGACCTCGTCCGGCCTTTATTTAAGGATAGCGCGGTCCGAGAAAGCTCAGGCGCTCAGGAAATATAGGCCAAAGCAGATCAAAAAGACGCCGCATATTCCCAGGATCCTTCGATAGCTCCTCTCGGACAGGATGCTGCGCCCCCGGTCGAGGCTTATCGAGACCAGGGCCAGCCAGCCAAAGTCCGCAAGCCAGTGGCCGATCATGAAGAAGCCTGCCATGATCACGCCCAATTGCAGTCCGGAGAGCACCAGAGCGCCTCCGACTGAGAGCCACCAGATCCAGAAGTAGGGATTGGCCGCGCTTGTGATAATTCCTGCCAGGTAGGCATTGCCTGCCATCTTACCATCCGACATGGCCATGGTGGCATTTCGGCTGCCCAGAAGGGTCATGAATCCAAATATCACCAGAGCAAGGCCGCCCAGTAGAGCGATGGCACGGGAATAGCCCTGCATGATATTCGCCAGTCCGCCGATTATGAGGAAAAATATCAGGGTCTCAACCAGGGCATGGCCTGCCGCGACCTTTGGCCCGGCCTTCCAGCCGTCCTTCAGGGAGGAGTTGATTGTAGCAACCAGCGTCGGCCCGGGCGCCAGCGCTCCAGTAAGGCCGACGGCAAAGGCCATTGCCAGCATCTGCAGGATCTCGTACATCTTCCTCATCCTTTCCGGAATCCTCAGGCAAGATAAGCCTTTGCCCGAATTGAATTGATGACCGGAGATTCACAAGCAAACTGCTCCGAGCAATTGGGACATGGAAAATTAGTGCCACAGAAAAGAATCCAGAAATGGACAGGTCGGGATTTGAACCCGAGGCCTCTACCATGCCAAGGTAGCGA
>DAONES010000067.1:0-8212 GCA_035403205.1 Methanothrix sp.
GAGGATGACCAGATTGTGGTGCTCAAAAGGCTCTCTGGTATCCGGATCGATTGTGAAGATCTTCTTGTAGCCTTCGTAGGGAGTGCACTCCAGGAGGCGGTTCATGGCCTCCAGCCGCACCTTTCTGCCGCTTCTGTGCTGGCCGCAAACCTCTTGCAGGCAGAGAATGTCAGCATCCAGGCGAACCAGCTGGGGCCGCAGGATCGGTATCCTATCCTCAAGACAGGGGATGCGGTCCCGCCGGTCATCAAGGTTCATGAGGTTGAAGGTGGCAATGCGTAGCTTGATGGGCATATCTTGGCTCCCTGAGATCCTGAGATTCATTTATCCTGAGATCCTTGGATTACTTATTTTCTGTTCTTATTTTCTGTTATGACGGTATCTAATCCGGCTTTATCCTTTTGGTTAAACCTGGCCTGGGGCCGGGCTTTCCTGCCTCAGTCAGGAGCGGATCGACCGCATCAGTGGGAAGCTCATTTTGAAGCCCTCCTCTCTCGTCGGCTCTGAGCCGGTCCTCAAGCCGCAGTGTGAAGATCCTTCGGCAAAAGCCCAGTTCATCGGTTTTGGCCGCGGTCTTCTTTAGGACGGCGTAGCCGATGAGCCTCTCACCCGATGGCGCCTTGGCCGGCCCCGTGCGGATGGGACAGAAAAGCCATCCCTCCCGCACAAAGTCCATAGCCGCCAGAGAGTCATGATCCCGAAGCCAGACTATCTTCTCCTCATCGTCGTATTCTGAATGCATGCAGACCTTCAATAGATTGGGTCGATCTCGCACATCTTCTCTTAAGCTGGCCAGAAAAGAAGCTGCTACCAGCGGATTGGCCATGAGCGGTGCGAGCCCCAGATCAGCCAGAACATTCCTGCATAGTTGCATAAAGTCCCGCTCGACGAGCGCAGGGTCCTCTCTTGATGCTCTGAGAACGCTGCTGTGGATCCTCTGCAGATATCGCAGTCCTTCATCCATGATCCGATAGGCATCCTCGCCATGGCGCGGCTCATCCCAGGCGGCCAGGAGGAGCTTGATATCAGGAATGGCGGCAAGCCTCTGCACCGATCGGACGGACGCCAGGATATCCTGGTAGATGGGCATCTCCCCGACGATGGGAATTGCATCAGCGGTTATGAGCGCACCTTCTTTCGCTATCCACAGGGATATGGAGCCACAGGAGTGGCCAGGAGTATGCAGCACCCGGAAATCAGGGCCGCCATCAAAAGTCAGCCCGTCTCCCTCTTTCAGTGCCCGATCGACTTTCACAGATCCGCCCACCAGATCGAAAAACCCGGGAACGGGCCGCTCCTTTGCCTGCAAAGCCACATCTTCAATCCAGGCCATCTCAGAGGCGTGCGCCGCCACAGTGCAGCCGGTGATCCGCTTTATTGCCGCAGCCGATCCGATGTGATCCGGATGGGCGTGGGTGAGGATGAGCATGGAGATCTCTTGTGGGCTTCTGCCGGTGTCTTTCAGGTACTGGAAAATGATCCTCTCCGATCCCGCTACACCGCTATCGACCAGGCATATTCTCTCCCCGTAGATCAGAAAGACATAAACGAATCTGTCAATTCTCTTCCCGAACGGACCGGTGATCTGAAAGGGAATCTTCAGGGCATGAATATGATCGGATATCTGCATCATCTCATCTCCGCAAGGAATTCCCCATCCCAATCCCGGCTCCGGGAATGCTTCCACCTTCCCTGAAAGCTGGCTTTTATAAGCGCATCTCTTTTGCGATGATTGTCTACAATAGCGATAAATACCTTGAAGTCTCCGCTGCCCAGCTGGTCGGCCCATCTTCCGGTGAAGATGATTTCATCTCCCTGCACAGAGAGAGCGCCTGTGATAGTACCTTTGATGGCGGCTTTTATGGTGCCTTTGATAGTGCCCTTATTCTCCGTACTGCAATATGTCCCTTCAACGAGATTGCCGGATTGCACAAGATGCAGATCTGCCGCAATTGGCTGCGAAATTGTCCAGGCACCTTGCAGGTCAGGCAGGCTGCTAATATTCCCTGTTTTTCCTTGCGGAATGCTTGTCATCACATGATGATCTCAGGCCTTATTTTTATACTTTGAGACTGCAATGGGATGGACGAAGTGGTAAAAGTGTCAGATCAGGAGTCATTCTGGGAGAAGAGCAGTTTTGTCGTGGTCACAGATAAGACCAAACCGGCTATGAAACTGACCATAGACGAATTGCAGCGAATGGGAAAGAAGGTCTATGTGGTTGATCTGTCCGGTAGCCCGGATCAGGGGACGGTGCACAGGACCCAGGATATTCCATCAAACCTCGACTGCGCCATCGTGGGCCTGCAAAAGGAGAAAACAGAGAACGCAATTATTGAATTGAAAAAGAAGGGAATTCTTAGATGCTGGATTCACTGGAGGACGGAGACTGATCAGGCAAAAGAGAGGTGCGCACAGCTACAGATGCAGTACATCGCTGGAAAGTGTCCAATGATGTATCTGAGCCACGGCCTGAACATCCACACAATTCATGCCTGGCTGTCAGGGTTGCATGAAAAACATTAATATTATTATTTATGAATTATTAATTGCTGAAAGAGCAGAAAATGTATATAGAGTGAAATAGTTATAAACTGAGATATAGATGCCAGGCGCTGATGCCAGTGAAGAAGCTCTTGATAGACTGCTTGATGCTCTTTCTGCCCAGGCGGTCAGTGAGCCGATTCAACTTGAGGATGAGATCATCATTCCCGTTCATAAGGTAGCTCTGGGCATCGCCACCCGGATGAAACGCACCGGCGCA
This sequence comes from Methanothrix sp., assembly GCA_035403205.1. Taxonomy (GTDB): domain Archaea; phylum Halobacteriota; class Methanosarcinia; order Methanotrichales; family Methanotrichaceae; genus Methanothrix. The sequence continues at coordinate 2,765 of DAONES010000067.1, forward strand.
AATTATGAAGAGGCAAATGAGGTAGAGAATAGAGAAGAGGGCACAGTAAGGCATGCATCAGACGGAGCTGCAGGTGGAGGAGTAGGGATCACTCCTGTTGCAGTGCTGATAGTATCCAAAGGCCCCTCAGGGCCCGATGGTGTGAAGCTTATCCCCCTATCTTCGCCCGGAGAATCGCTATTCGATATTGCTGGAGACCTTATGGAAAAGATATGGAAACGAAAAAAGCCGGGGGAGAAAGAAACAGCAGATATGGCGGCGGTCATTATCGAATAGCTATCTGAATGAGGGCTGCAAAATGCTATTTTCTTATCATGCCATATCGCAATTCTTTTTCCTTATTATCTCTATTTTCTTTGCTATCATCCTCCTTATTCTCATTGCTCCATTCGGACTCTCCCTGAGCCTCGGAAAAAAGGAGAACCTGGCATGGGGGAGCATTAAATTGACCTGGCTTTTCCTGACCATAGTCAAGCGGGAGATCTCGCCCCAATCAATCGAGGAGTTGCTGGCGTCCATAGGCAGAGAAAAGGATGGAATGGATGGAATAGGCGAAAAGGAGCCGAATGGAAAGCAGCTGGCGGAGCGAGATGCGGAGACTAGGAGCACGGCTGGCGAGAACATAATTGATGGCAGGACCGATGGCAGCATAGCTGAGAAAACAGAAACATCGGGAAAAGCGAGAAAAGCCCGCCGTTCACCAGGCATCAGATCTCTAATTGATGCCGCTCCTGCTCTGGCAGAACTGCTCGGAGATCTGTGCAGGTCCATCAGCATCAAGAAGTTCTCCTGCCGGTTATGCTTCGGCCTGAACGATCCTGCCCAAACGGCTATTATCAGCGGTTACATCTGGTTCTTTGCGTCGCTATTTGGCGTCTCCCTGGCCGATTTGGTCATCGAGCCGTGGTTTGATGGATTGCGGCTGGAGGGGAAGCTGGATGCCGAGATCAGGGCCAGACTCATTTCTCCCATCTGGGCAGCAGTTAAATCCCTGCGGCGAAAGGAGATCCAGCTGCTTGTGAGAGAGATGCTGGGGTGGAGTTAGATCATGGAAAAGATAGCCTTTCCTGAGGTGGATGTGCGAATGATTGTGGGCAGGGAGATTGCCGCAGGCAGGAGAACAATCTGGCCGGTCATAAAAATCACCGTCATTAAAGGCTGCGGTGAAAGTGTCCTGGCAATTGAGGCCTCGCCCATTGCCATGCTCATCACCGACGACCTGGCGGGAGCGTATGCGGTTTCCATCTCCGGAAAGCCGATGACAGTCGGGGAGATCCTGGAGATTGCTCCCCACCTGCGAGACGTTCTGACAAAGAAAGAAGACGCAAGAACGGAAAACGGAAAGGATTAGATCAGGTGGGAATTGCCTTTGCCGCTTCATCTCAACAAATCTGGTCTGCGCGTCCTGGGGATCGCAGAGAGCTTTGTGCGCACTCGGCCGGTCTCCACGATTGCCGGTGTGGTCATGCGCGCAGACCTGCGTGTGGACGGCCTGTCCTATGCTCATGCGACCGTAGGTGGGGACGATGCCGCTCTCGCTATCCTGAGCCTCTACCGGCAGCTGAATAGAGCGGATGTGAACGCCCTGATCCTGAGCGGCGCGGCCTTGAGCTGGTTTAACATCGTCGACCTGAAAATGGTCTTCGAGGAGACGGAAAAACCCCTGATCTGCCTCACCTACGAGCAATCTCCTGGCCTGGAGGAGCATATTCGCCAGCATTTCCCAAGCCCTGACGAAAAGCTCCGTCTCTATCGGAGTCTCGGAGAGCGCCAGAGCATCCGGCTCAGGACCGGATATGAGGTCTTTGTCCGGGTCTGGGGAGTCGCGATAGATGAAGCAAGGATTCTGCTCAACAAATTCACCAGGGACGGGCGGGTACCTGAGCCGGTGCGCCTCGCCAGGCTGGCGGCCCGGGCAGAACTAATGCAAAAGCCTTAATTATTGATCTATTTCAAGATCAACTGGGGACTATGGTTTGAAAGAGGAATTCGAAAGGATGACCCACGAGGAAAAGGTATCCTATCTAATAGAAAACCTGAGGAAATTGCCTGATGAACTGACAGAAGAAGGCACAGAGATACTGGCAAAGGCCGGTGAGATAGAATACGCAGTCGTTTTGGCCAGAGACAAAGGAATGACCGGTAAGGCAATTGCAATCCTGACCAATGCTGGAGACTATCTCTGGGCTGCATTGATCGCCAGGAATGACGGCCAGGAAGCTCTCAGCCAGAAGCTCTACAGAGACGGCCTGCAATACTACATCGATATGGAGATGTTCGGAAGAGCCATCTCTGCGGCCACTGCCCTTGGCATATCCCAGGATGAGATTGATGATCTCTTTGCAAGGGGTGTTGCCAGAGAGAGCCAGGGCGTCGATCTCGATCACAGCAGGGATATGATCGAATGCGCAATGCAATCTCTGGATATGTCGATCCTCGGCAGGGATGATGAGCTATCCAGACAGGTTATGCAGGCTGTCAATGAGCAGCGGGAAAAGAATGCAAATAGGTGATTCGCGCATAATTTCATTATGCTGAATCTCTCACTCATCTTTTAGCCGGATTTCCAGGGACATGAGATCCTCGGCCACAATGGTCCTTTCAAAGATCGATCTTGCCTCTTTTAAAAGCTGGTGAGTATCCTCAGAATAGCGGGAGCTGATGTGAGTGAGGACGAGCTGGCCCACATCTGCATTTTTGGCGACAAGAGCAGCCTCTGCTGCGGTGCTGTGTTTGGTCTCTTTAGCCCATTCCGCCATATCATTTGCCAGGGCGCAATCGTGGATGAGCAGGTCAGCTCCTTTGCTTGCCAGCTCCACAGATCGACAGGGCCTGGTGTCACCGGTATAGACGATCTTTCTGCCCGATCTGGCAGGGCCCATAACCTGATGGGACTGTATCCTTTTGCCGTCTATCTCTATCGTCTGACCATGCTGAAGCTTTCCAAAGAGAGGTCCAGGCGGTATGCCAAGCGATATGGCAGCATCGCGATTAAACCGACCAAGGCGCGCGTCCTCCTCCAGGCAATAGCCAAGGCTGGGAACGCTATGCTGAGTTGAGATCGCCTTTACCTGGCAGCCGTTCATCTTCAGCGCGTCGCCTGGCGAAAGCTCCATCGCCCGGACGGCAAAGTTGCGGGAGAAATAGCAGACTGACTTGAAGCATTCCACCAGATGAGCAGTATGGACTGGGCCGACAATCGTTATTGGGCTAACCCGTCCCTGGAAGGCCATGGTCTCGAGCAGCCCGGGAATTCCCAGGATATGATCAGCGTGCAGATGAGTGAGGAAGATATAATTCAGGCGCATCATTCCAGTTCTCGCTCGCATCATCTGCCTTTGCGTTCCCTCTGCGCAATCGAAGAGCATCATCTCTCCTTCGCGGTTGACGAGGATGGCCGAAGGATTTCTCTCCGGCGTGGGAAGCGATCCGGCAGTTCCCAGGAAGGTCACATTTAGCATCTTTCGGCCTCTCTAGAGTTCACCGGGGAGAGACACATGTTTTGACATATCATCCTTTGCATGCAAACCTTTATCTGATAAAAGAGAGGCCACAATTGTTGGTGTAGGAAATGGACGCAATTACAATTGTCGAGTGGCTTCAGGCCCTGCTGATATTAGTACTCTTCCTGGGAATAATGGCTGCAAGCTTCAAGGTCTGGCGCTGGAACTACGTGACTCCCCCCAGATAGCGCGAGAGGCTCAGGCAATATACTTCAGCTCGCAAGATTGCGATAGACGGGTCTGCCGGCAAGTTCCTCGACCTGCCGGTGATCATGATCATGCAACCACCGCATAGCTTGCGGGAGTGGCGATCAATTGTGGTCCATAATCAAATCCATAATCATTACACATATTAGTTAAATTATTTTTCTTAAATAAGATGCCTATGAATCGCATTCCCTTTTGGCGATAAAAGGAAGAACACATCACATTTATAAATGAAAACGGCATCGTTCCCCTCGTAAATCAGCTCGGGATATGATCGGACTGAGCAAATAGCCCATAACAATCTAGTATTGGAGGAGATCTATGAACCATGTCAGGGTCGGTGGAGTCTGTCTGCTTTTGATAATCATAGCTGCGGCTCTGCCAATTAATACATTGGCGCAAACCCCATCAGATAACGGAAATGCAGATGATGGGGCAACCCCAGTTATAAGCAATAGCTTGTTTTCTAAGAGCACACAGGGAGATAGCATATCGACAGAAAAGCTGGCCAAGCGCAATGCCGGACTCAAGCCACTGGGATCGGCAAAAACAGAAGATGCTTCCCAGAGTTCACAAGCATCTCAATCATCCGGCCAGACGGTTGCATCCAATCAGCCTGAAACCCCGGCGCCTGCCGCAGAGCAGACTGCCGCCGTACAGGAGACGCCTTCCCCGGCTGATTCGACTGCAGAGCAAATACCAGCGCAGAAAGAAGAGGCAAGCGCGCCGGCAGCTGAGGCAACCGTGACGCCTGAGACCATCACTCCTGATGCAATAGCTGAACCGACAAGTTCCGAATCTTCTCTGGCACCGGCGGCAAGCGAAGAGGTCACCACTCCGGAAAACCTTGCCGTTGAGACTCCAGCCTCCGTTGAGACTCCTGTCTCCGTTGAGACTCCTGTCTCCGTTGAGACTCCTGTCTCCGTTGAGAATTCTTCCCAGAACGAATCTGTGATAACGCCTCCAGAGCCCTCGCAGAATGTATCTAGCAATTCCAGCGAAATGGCAAATGAGAGCGAAACCGCAAGCGAAACTGCTCCTGAGCCAGCAGACGAAGAGGAAGAATATGGAACGGACAGAATCTGGAGAGAGGGAGACAGCCTGGATTATACCTGGACTCCGCAGAGCTTCTCCGGGTTCTTCTATGACCTGAAGAATGATGTGGGCACAGAAAAGCTCACCATAAAGCTTCAGTCATCCGGAAGGTCCGTTGACTCCGGGGATCTGATTTACAGCACCAGCGCCCAGGACACCGATTTTGAGTTTGGGGATTGGGGAAGCTATCAAGTTATGGGCTTTATGGCAGACAAATACTTTGCCGGGTATAAGGCCAATGATCTCTTCGACAAGGACACAAGCCTGATAAATGACGGCCAGCTGAGAAGAGTGCTCATCGATACGGACGATGAGAGCACCATCACCACCGGATCGGTGCTGCCCCTGGAAGAGGGCTACGAGCTGCGAATCAAACAGATAGATCTCGACGGAAATAAGGTATATATGGCCCTGGCAAAGGACGGAGAGGAGATCGATAGCAAGGTAATTGCTCCAGATAACGTCAAGAGCGCTACCTACGAGTATAAGGTCGATATCTCCGGAGAAGACACGCCAATAATCATGGCGCACATCTCCAATGTCTTTGCCAGCACCGAGTCTGCGCTGGTAACAGTCGACGGCCTCTTTCAATTATCCGATACATATGCCGCCGTAGAAGATGGGGATAAGTACGATAAGATGA
>DAONES010000067.1:8312-10484 GCA_035403205.1 Methanothrix sp.
TGGTTGCGGACGCTGACGAGATTCGCTTTGCTCCTGTAGTAGAGAGGACCGGCAGCTACGAAGTGCGAGGCACAGTTATAGATCCCTCTGAGACCAAGGAATTCACCTGGACGCCTTACAATTTCGAAGGGTTCTATTACGATATCGATGATGATGTCGGCACCGAGAAACTGCAGGCAACGATAAGCGGCGGAACGAAGATAGACGAGAATGACCTGACATACGAGACCAGTCCCCAGCCCGTCAAATTCGAGTTTGAAAGCTGGGGCAAGTATGATGTCATCGGCTTTATGGCCGACAAATTCTTCGCAGGGTACAACAACGAAACCAAGTTCACAGATGATGAGAGCGTAATAAACGAGGGTCAGCTCAGACGGGTATTGATCGATAACGACGACAGCCAGACAATAGCCAGCGGATCGGTTCTCTCTTTGGAGGAAGGCTATGAGCTGAGGATCAAGCAGGTTGACCTGAATGGCAATAAAGTCTATCTGGCTTTAGCCCAGGATGGAAAAGAGGTAGACAGCAAGGTGGTCACGCCTTCTTCCGATCCGACGGATAAGGCATCCAACTATCTCTACAAAGTTGATATGGGCTCACTCAAGGACGTTCCCATAATTGCCGCTCATGTTCAGAGCGTCTTCAGAAGCACCGAGTCTGATCTGGCAACAGTTGATGCCGTTTTCCAGGTGTCCGATAGCCCCGAGTCCGTTGAGGAGGGCGAGGTTCACGGCAAGATGAAGGTGGAATCATTGAGCGATGAAGGCATCACCATGCAAAATGATGGTTCCATCAGCCTGGGAAGGGGACGGGAGATCGAGATCATGGATAACCTGAAGATCGAGGTTGCCGATAGCTCCAAGAGACTCCTGGCGCCCATCGCCACCAAGACCGGAGAGGGCGGAGAGATGACAGTGAACATCTCGAATGGCATTGTCAATCAGCCGATATCCATCAGTACCAGGTCCGGCGCTTCTGTTCTGGGCGGAGTTCAGATCCTCCTGAATGGAAGCATCATTGCTACCACTGATGCCACCGGAGCGGCCAGCTATACCCCCACCAGCACAGGCACCTTCCCAATCGTTGCCAAGAAGAAGGGCTACAGCGATGTCAAGGCCAACCTGGTAGTGAGGACTGCCGAAGAAGCGGCCAAGGTTTCAGCCTTTGAGAAGGCAAATGCAACCCTAACCAACCAGCTCGTCATAAATGCCCCGCCCGAGGTCATAAAGGGAGAAAACTTCCTGATCACCGTGGTAGAGGGCATCAACCAGACGCCGGTGGACTCTGCGTCCCTGTCCCTGGATGATGAGAATATCGGCCAGACCGCTGCACAGGGAACGATGGCCTATTCAGCCAGCGCCATAGGCGAGCACATCCTGAAGGCAGAAAAAGATGGCTATAACTCTGCAACCAAGAATATCAGGGTAACATCGGCTCTGAAGGTTGTCAATCTGACAGCACCTGAGAAGGCCAATGTGGGCAGCGATGTCAAGATCACTGCCATTGTGCAGAATGTGGCTAGCAAGGAAGACACCCGTCTCCTGGAGCTCTTGGCCAACGGCACAGTTGTGGACTCAGAGAATGCCACAGTCAAGGCAGGCGAAAACTCCACAATCAGCTTCAGCTACAAGCCCAAGGACATCGGACTGACGAAGATCATCCTGGATGATCAGAGCAAGACGGTGAGTGTGGAGAAGACAAAGAGCAACTGGCTCATAGTTGCACTGATCCTGTTGCTGCTCATCGCCATCGGCGGAGGGTACTACCTGTACAGCAAAGGAGAGCTGGACGGCCTGCAGAGGCAGATCAAGAAGATGATGCAAGGGCGATGAGAACAAAGTCTCCCTTTGCGCCTTCTTATTTCTTTTTTCAGGCTCCTTATTTTTCCAGCAATTTTGCTGCTCCCGTTTTTCTATTTAAGCCGGGAGGAGAATCCTTGCCGATTTTTTTGGCAGCAATGGAATTATTGATATACCCTGACGTTTTCTATCATGGCACGACATAGCACAGAATGAATAAACCAATATCATCAGGGTATGAAAATGAATTACTGGCAACCGAAACAGGAACTCATGGAGAGAAAGGAGCTTGAAGAGCTGCAATTGCAGCGCCTCAAGTCCGTTGTAGAGAAGGTTTACAGGAACGTTCCCTTTTACCAGAACAAATTCAAGC
>DAONES010000068.1:0-10470 GCA_035403205.1 Methanothrix sp.
CCACTACGGAAAGATCATTCTTTCCCACTTCTTCCAGCCAAACAACAGCTTGCATGAAATCATCTCATGATTATTTATTCTTCATTATGCCTTCAATATCTGCGCACCTCTCCCTCTTTACATTATATGAAGCTTTCACAGGATATAACAGGATATATATCCAGGAAATCGCTGATGGAAATAATGCATGTTTAGACGTTTTCGGGGAGCAGCGATGGCAAAGGAAATGCTTCTTGATCGCTGCGCACCCTTGCAGAGGATGCAACACCTGCCGAGCGCGCAGGCATCAGGCCGGGTTTTGTCGCAGGATATTCCGTCTCCCGTAAACCTGCCGGGGTTTGACCGGGCGGCGATGGACGGTTTTGCCGTGCGGTCCGGGGAGACAAAAGGCGCAAAGCCCAACGCGCCTGTTTATCTGGATCATTTCCTGCCCATGCGCGCGGGAATGCCTGTGCCGGCAGAGTTTGATGCGGTTGTGATGAGCGAGGACTGCATGGTGCGTGGCGCGACTTTGGAGATCACAGCGCAGCTGCATGCCAACAAGAATGTATCTCGCATCGGCGAGGACATAACTGCTGGTGAAACGGTCTTTTCTGAGGGACATACCTTCCGTCCTCCAGATGTTGCCCTGCTCTCTGCGCTGGGAATTGGCGAGGTTTGGGTCTACGAGAGGCCCAGGGTCGCCGTCATCCCCACCGGAAGTGGGCTGGTGCCGATCGGGGGGCGCGCACTGCGTGCAGGGGAAGCATACGAGATCAATGGGCTCATGGCCTGCCTCTATGCGGAAAAGTGGGGCGCGATAGCAAGCAAGACAGAGGTTGTTCCTGATGACGAGGGCCTGATTCGCGAGGCCATATCATCCCAATGCAATGCCGACCTGATCGTAATAATCGGAGGCACTGCAATAGGCGAAAAGGACTATGTTCCACGGGTGCTGGAGGAGATGGGAGAGCTTCTCGTGCATGGGGTGCGCTTGCAGCCGGGAAAGCCCACCGCGTTTGGAGTGGTGGGCGGCAAGCCCGTCGTCTGTCTGCCCGGCTATCCGGTTGCTGCGCTGTCCGACCTTTATCTGTTCGTGAGGCCGGCGCTGCAGAGGATCGGCCACCGATCCGACTGGATGCCGCGGGTAATGGCGACTCTAGCAAGGAAGATTGCTTCGCGACCCAACTATCTGAGCGTGGTCAGGGTGACTCTGAAGGACGGCCAGGCCGAGCCTATCATGATCTCCGGAGCAGGCATTCTCAGCTCTGTGGCCAGAGCGGACGGATTTGTAGTGGTGCCCGAGGAGAGAGAGGGCCTGGAGGCAGGAGAGACGGTAGAGGTCGAGCTGTTCGAATGATTTATGTGAATTTATGTGAGTTGATGAGATGAATTCAGCCGAAACGAAATTGAGCCGATTTGCTTTTCTGGAAGAGGCGGCTAAAAAAATGGGCGCCATCGATGCACGGGTCATCCCGGCCAGCGATGTAATTGTAGAGAACCGGGTTCCCCTAAAATGCAGGACCGGCTGTGTAGGCTACGGCAAAAAGCTGACCTGTCCGCCCCATGTTCCTTCCGTGGATGAGTTTCGGAAGATACTGTCTGAATACAGCTATGTCATGCTGGTGAAGTTCAGCTCTCCGGCCAGGGCAGAGAACGATGTCATCTGCTCCATTTACCGGTACTGGCTGGACCCGGAAGCACCCGCGGACAAAAAGGAGCAGGCAGATAAGTTTTGGAAGGATTATTTCGGCGAGAGCAGGAGGATACTGCTGGCCATGCTGGAACTGGAAAAAACGGCATTTAATGCCGGTTACACCCTGGCGCTGGCACTGGTGAACGGCTCGTGCCGGCTGTGCGAGAGCTGCAATGTGAATAATGGCGTTTGCGTGCATCCATCCATGGCCAGGATTCCGGAGCACGCTCTGGGAGTCAATATGAAGAAGACTGCCGAAAAAGCCGGGATGGCAATTCAGTTCCCGGTCTCAGGGAATCCCACACCGATGGCCATGCTGCTAATCGATTAGCCATTTCTTCCCCATTTTTTTATATACGCAGGTGCCTGGGCGTTCTCGTGCATCATGCCGTAGGATTTGCCGGATGGATAGTACTCCGCCCCCAGCTGAACTCTTCCTGCCGCCTTTTCCCCGGCGATGTGCTCGATGAAGGCCAAAGCCATGTCGATTCCAGCGGAGACGCCCGCGGAGGTCCAGACCTTTCCGTCATGCACCACCCTTTCCTCTACAACGATCACGTCCCCCAACTGCCTCAGCCGGTCGAGGGATGCCCAGTGGGTGGTCGCCCTCCTGCTGGCCAGCAGCCCTGCCCGGTGGAGGATGAATGAGCCTGTGCAGACCGAGAGGACGGCCCGGCAGTGTTTCGCCTGCTCGGCCACGAATTTGACCAGCTCGGGGTTGTCCACCTCCCGGCGCGTGCCCTGCCCTCCGGGAACGAGGAGATAATCCAGGGGAGGACAGTTCGAGAAGGAGGCATGGGGATTGATGGACATGCCCTTATCGCAGATAACGGGAGAAAGGCTCTGCCCAACCATGAGGCATCTCTCCGGCCCGGCTGCGTTCTTGCTCCAAAAGGATATCATCTCCCAGGGGCCGACCAGGTCCAGCTCTTCGAGCCCCGGAAAGACGAGAAAGCCGAAATTCATATGGCAAGGATGGACATCAGTTTATAAGTAACTTCCCGGAAATAGCCTGCTGAAATGGACCTGACATTCCTGCAGAGCGGACTGCTCATCGGCATGTCAATTGCCGCGCCTATCGGGCCGATAGGTCTCCTGTGCATCCGCCGAACGCTCGCTGAGGGCCGACTATCCGGTATCGTTTCCGGCCTGGGGGCGGCGACCGCTGATGCGATATTCGGGTGCATTGCGGCATTTGGTTTGACAGTCATTTCCGGCATCCTGATCGACCAGCAAATATGGCTTCGCCTTGCGGGCGGCCTGCTTCTCTCTTATCTGGGTATCAGGATCATCCGGGACAATCCCGGAAAACAGATGGCCCTGGCAGGAGGAAACTGTCTGATCGCTTCTTACGTCTCGGCATTATTCCTGACGCTCACAAACCCGATGACAATATTTTCTTTCGCGGCATTCTTTGCCAGTTGGGATCTGGCCAGCGAGCCAGCAAGCAGCATGTCTGCCTGGGCTCTGGTCTCAGGGGTCTTCATCGGCTCGTCCCTGTGGTGGCTCATCTTGAGCATCACGGTGGGAGCTTTTCAGGAAAAAATCGATGAGCAAGGGCTCACATGGGTTAACCGGGTCTCCGGGGCGGTTATCACAGGATTTGGCCTGTTTGCTATTTTGAGATGAGGACACAGGGCCAGGATCTCAGCTGCGTCGTCAATTCCGGCCTGGCAGATCTCGGCCTTGAGGGTCGAATAACTGCTCATTTTCCGATCCCACAAGTTTAATCCCACAAGTTAAATACATTATAAGTCGGAGAATATCTATGCCTCTTAAGCCATTGGTCTTTGTAGCTATGCCATTCGGCAGGAAACGTGCCGGCAAAGTAGAGATCGATTTTGATGATATCTATGAAAAGGCGATAAAGCCTGCTGCGTTAGCCTGTGATGTTGAAATAATTCGAGCCGATGAGGAGCGTTCTGGAGGCTTTATTCACCTCTCGATGTATGAGCGCCTCCTTCTGGCAGAGATCGTCATCGCTGATCTCACGCTGGCAAATCCCAATGTCTTCTATGAGCTGGGCATAAGGCACTGTGCAAGACCGAGGTTAACTATTCTAATATTCTCATCTCAGACAAAGCTGCCCTTTGATGTAGCTCCCCTGAGAGCCCTGCCTTACAAGCTCAATAAAGGCGTATTGAGCGACGGGGATGCCATCGCCCTTAAGGAGAATCTGGAGAAGAAGATCGCAGATGCCAAAAAAGATACTTGCGTTCCTGATAGCCCTCTCTTCCAAATCGTAGACAAATTTCCAGGCATTGATCTTCCACACGAATCAACTGAAGCTTTCAGGGATAGGGCGCTGCATATCAACGATATTCGGATAAGACTGGAGCAGGCACGAAGAAACCCATCCAGCACAAAAGCGCTGTCCGATATAAAAGAAATAGAGAGATCTATCGGAGACTTCAGCATCGCCCCTCCCGAGTTGCTGGTTGATCTGCTCCTGTCCTATCGTGATGTAGCCTCGGAAAAATTCAAGGAGCCCTATGATGATATAATCAGGATCGTTGAGCTTTTCCCCGCCTCCATCAGGGAGATCGTGACCGTCCAGGAGCAGTTGGCCTTTGCTCTGAACAGAAGGAATCAGGGTGACGATAGAGAGAGAGCGATTGCAATACTGGAGGGGCTGATAAAAGAGCATGGTGAATCACCGGAGACCTGCGGAATTCTTGGGCGGGTCTATAAAGATCTGTATAAAAATGCTAAAGACAAGGGGAAAACAGCAAAAGCCGGGGCAGCTCTGGACGAAGCGATCGCATGCTACACCAAGGGATTCACGGAGGACCCGAGGGACTATTATCCAGGGGTTAATGCTCTTACTCTTCTCTTCGAGAAAGGAGGCATTGAGGCGGATGCTGCTATCAAGGAGCTATACCCTCTTGTCAAGTTTGCCGTAGGCAGGCGCGGTGGCCTTGCTTCTAATGATTATTGGGATATCGCTACCGTGCTTGAGGTGTCCGTATTAGGAAAAGATTGGGATATTGCCAATGCTGCCACGGATAAATTAATTCTGAAAGGCAAAGCCACCTGGAACTTTGAGACTACAATTAAAAATCTGAGGATTATTCAAGAAAGATTCAAAATGAATGGCGATAAAGAAGCAGCTGAAAAGCTGAGATTGATTATTGAGAAAATGCAAGCAAGATAACGGGGAGGAAAAGATTTGACAGAACAGCAAAATAACGGCATGAAGGATAATAGCGTCAGCAAGTTCGAGGAATATAGCCTTTTTATTGAGGATACGGCTCGTTTGAGCGAGCGACGCCAGACCGTTTCTAATACTTATGTTGCCGTCAATTCACTGTTGCTCGTAGCCATTGGACTTTTGGTCAAGGATTTGGGGGCAACAGGAGTCTGGAGGCTTTTATTGCCTGTGCCTCTGATAGTCTCCGGGATCATCATCTCCAGGCGATGGAGCGAGCTTTTATCTAACTATAAAAAGTTGGTCGGATTTCGAATAAATGTGCTCAAAGATATGGAAAAAAAGATGAGTGGAATAGAAAATATGTACCACCGGGAGGAACTGATATATCCAATGGATGGATCGGGCGGGAGTCATTCTATCGGCGGCTTGAATTTCTCAGATAAAGAGCAGTCTCTGCCGAAGATATTTATATTATTATATTATCTATTTGGTCTTGGCCTAATAGCGGCTTTGATAGTAAAGATTGCCTGAAATTGAAATATTAATATCCCGCTTGCTGTCGGAAGGAAGAGAGGTGGCTGTCTCTGGACCAGATGTAAATCTCCCGCCTGGAATTTTGCCTGCAAAACCTGCTATAATCGTGGATTATGGATAAGTCTCCCAGGCTGTTTCCTCGCATAGCAGAATCGGGAAATTCGCTAAGCCATTGCTGCAGCTGCTCCTTTTCAGGAAAGCTGATGGGCTTGAAAGGAGACCTCCCTTCGAGCGCCTGACGAACTTGCAGGACAAACTTGTGAGCATAGGACCGCCGCTGCCTTCCATCTCCATTTTGGGCGATATGATTTCCCGTCTCCAGAATGGTTGCCATTGGCAAAAATAGCGACTCGCCATTCTCTATCTTTTCCTTAAGCTCTGAGATCACCTGCTCATAATCCGAAGTTTTTCCAGGAACACAGAGAATCTCAACGAAGATGGAAGTGTCAATCAGACAGATGGCAGCCATCTTTTACCTCCTTCTTCAGCTCTTCCAGCCAGGACAAAGCTGCATGCGTTCTCTCTTCCGGCGTAGTTTTATCCTTCAGGAAACGATCCAGGACCTGCCGGGTCACCAGTTCCCCCAGAGTTCCTTGAGCCATGAGCTCAGGGAAGCGGTCAAGATCTCCAAGCCGGACTATTCGGCTGTCACCCATTTCAGGATCTCTGTAGCAGCAGAGAACATCATCCAGAGATTCATCAGGAAGGGCATCAAGGAGAGCGGGATTGTGAGAAGTCAATAGCACTTTCAGCCTGCGTTTTTTGCCAATCTTGATTATCTGCTTTATGAGAAGTTCTGCCCGGCTTGGGTGAACGCCGTTGTCTATTTCTTCAATAATTACAAGAGAGCCAGGGGTTGCTGAGAGCAGGGTTGCACCTGTAGCCAAGACCCGCAAAGTACCATCGGATAACACAGGAGCATCCATCAAAGTCTCCTTGTTTCCAAAAGACTCTTTCAGAACAACCATAACGTCATTTCTATCAGTTACTATGAAGTTAATATCTTTTATATCCTGCTCGGGAAGAGAGCGAACGAAATCAAGAAGTTCTTTCTTTAAGGGGGCATCACCCTCACAAATATTATACAATACACTCGATAAATTCGATCCATTTTCTTTCATCACATAGTCCTTAGCAAAGGAATAGCCTCGCATAAGTGCTGGCTGAGGATCGAGAAATATGACTGAGCGAAGAGCATGACGAAAACGCTTGGCCACCGCCGGAATTACCTTCTGAGATTTCTCATCGGATTTTTCAAACCTTGCCGGCGTATCGAGCTGGTAGAAAACAGCCTGACGGTTAGAGCATGGAATGTGAGGCTTGTTCCTTCCGCGTTTAAAATTGTTGTAGGCAACGGAAATCTCATCAGTGCGAGGATTGGGTGGGCTATCCACAATGTATAGGGGAATCTTTTCTGAATCCTTTGAAACCGACTCGCTAGTGATTATGATATGATCTTCTACCAGAGAGATGCCAATAGCGAGATTATCCCAGTCATCAAGGTTTCCTTCTACACGGCAGCCAATTTCAAATTCATTTGCGGAATCCAGAAAAAGGTTAGCTGGCCGCCCACGCAACAACGAGTCCGTCCCTTGAATGCTTCTTTCTATATCATCCAACCGACTGCCTTTAGCCATCCAGGAAAGAAGACGAATCGCTTCCAGGGCATTGCTCTTCCCGGAAGCATTCGGCCCGATAAAAAAGGTTAGCGTCGCCAATGGCATATGCGCTTCTCGGTAGCTCTTGAAGTTCTTCAAGGAGAAAGATGTGATCATGCCAGCATCACCATGATTTAAACAGTCTTATCCCATCATTATGATATTAATCTCTTCGCATAAAGCCAGGTCCCTTGTCCTTCATCAGCCTCGAAATATACAGCTTCGCCCACAGGTAGCTCACAAGGCTCCCGCTGATGTTGCCGAAGACTATTCCCCACCAGATGCCCCGCTCTCCCAGCCTCAGGACAATTCCCAGCACAAAGGCCATCATGGTTATGAGGATCACATCCCTGAGCATATTGAGAAAGAGCGAGGTAAGCCCTTTTCCCGCTCCCTGAAAGAAGCTGGCAGACATGATTCCCGGCGAGACAAAGGGATAAAAAAGGCACATGGCATGCATGAACGCGACCAGTGCCGGAGCGAGGTGCGCGCTATCGGCGCTGAAGGTAAAGAGCGCGGTGATCTGCGGGGCAAAGATGCCGGTTACAACAGCCGTGGCGGCTCCGATGGCCAGCCCCAGCTTTGTGGAATAGCTGTGAATTGCCGAGAGGCTCTCGTACCTTCTCGCACCGAAGGCCGCCCCGGCAACCGATATCTCCGCAGTGGCGATTGCGATCAGCGGCACCAGCGCCACGAATATCACCCGCCATCCGACGGTGTAGACCGCCACTGCATCGGTCCCCGATACGGCAGCCAGCATGGCATTGATGATCACGGCATCTATGGAGTAGAAGAGAAACTCGATACTCGCAGGTATGCCCACCTGGAGGATATCCTTCATCACATCCCTGCAGAATCGAAAGCCTCTCATGGAGATGGCGACGTAGGTATCCTTTTTGATGAACATCCAGTAAAGCTGGACCAGCGAGACAAGAAGCATGGAGAAGACCGTGCCCCACGCTGCTCCTGCCACACCGAGCCCTGCCCAGTAGATCAGGACCGGATCGAGAACGGCGTTTACCAGGGAGCCGGCTGCCATGGCATACATGGTGCGCTTTGTATCTCCCTCTCCTCTCAAAATGGCAAAGGCCATGGCAGAGAAGACCGCCAGGATGCTGCCTGCAAAAACGATATTTCCGTACTCCAGAGCCAGGTCTAGAGTCGAGCCTGCGCCCATGGCTATGAGAATCGGCCCGGCCAGGCTGAGCAGGCAGACGGTCAGGAGCGCAGAAACTGCAATCACCAGGATGATGGCATGGCCGGCAGTAGCGTCCGCCCCGGCCTTATCCCCGGCCCCGATCCGGCGGGAGATGGCGGATGAGACACCGGCACCCAGGCCATTGGAGATCCCTATTACTACCATGAAAATAGGACTTACAAATCCCACTGCTGCCAGCGCAGTCGGGCCAAGGCCTGCCACCCAGACGGCGTTAACCAGACTGTAGGCCGCCTGAATCATCAGGGCGATGATCATGGGGCCGGAGAGCTTGAGAACCGCTTTCTTCGGCTCTCCTATGAGCAGGGATACCCCTCTGGTGATGTCCTCAGCTGCCTGTCTCTCTTGCCCGGCCTGTCCGGAAATCTCTGTCACTTCGCTCAACTGGTCTTCTCCCGAACGTCTTCTTTATCATTATAAGAGGCAATTGATGTACCTGCTGTACCTGTTTGGTTCTAAGCTTTCACAGCTATTTTAGCCGAACCCAAAAAAGGCCGCAGGATCCCAGGCTAAGCCACCTTCATCTCTTTCTCCAGCCTGCGTGCCATATCCCGCAATTGTATGGCCTTTTCAAACTCCAGCCTCTCGGCGGCAGCGCGCATCTCCGCTTCCAGCTCGATGATCAAATTGGGCATGTCTGACTTGGGGATATGCCTGGTATCGGTGATCTCCACAACTTTCTCCCGGATGGGTTTCTTGATCGTCCTTGGCACCAGCCCATGCTCCTGGTTGTAGGCCATCTGCATCGCCCTGCGCTGCTCAGTCTTCTGCACGGCGGCGAGGATGGAGCCGGTCATCTTGTCCGCATAGAGGACCACCCGGGAGTTGGCATTCCGTGAGGCTCTGCCGATCGTCTGAATGAGGCTCTTCTCGTCCCGCAAAAATCCCTCTTTGTCTGCATCAAGAATGCCGATGAAACCCACCTCCGGTATGTCGAGGCCCTCCCGGAGGAGGTTGATTCCCACCAGAACATCGAACTTGCCCAGACGCAGCTCCCGGATGATCTCCGTCCTCTCCAGGGTATCGATGTCCGAGTGCAGGTAGCGGGCCTTGATATCATTTCGAGCCAGAAAATCCGTGAGCTCTTCCGCCAGCCGCTTGGTCAGAGTCATCACCAGAGCCCGGTCGCCATTTTCTGCCACACGATGAATCTCCATCATCACATCTCTGACCTGTCCCTCAATGGGCCGGATCTCGACCAGAGGATCGAGCAGGCCGGTGGGCCGGATGATCTGCTCCACCGGCCGGGGGCAGCGCTCAAGCTCGTAAGAAGCGGGCGTTGCAGACACGAAGATCACATTTTTCATGTGCCTCTCGAACTCCTCGAATCGCAGGGGCCGATTGTCATAGCTGCTGGGCAGGCGAAATCCATAGTCCACCAGGCTCTTCTTCCGGGAGCGATCGCCGTTGTACATTGCCCGTAGCTGGGGCAGGGTCTGATGGCTCTCATCGATTACCAGCAGGAAATCATCCGGAAAATAGTCAACCAGGCAGTATGGCGCTTCACCCGGCTGGCGGCGGTCGAAGTGGCGGGAGTAGTTCTCAATGCCCTTGCAGCTTCCCGTCTCCCTGATCATCTCCATGTCGTGCAGGGTGCGCTGCCGCAGTCGATGGGCCTCGATCATGCCCAATTGGGGCAGCCGCTCCTCCATCTCCACCATGATGGTCTCTATTGCCGCCTTCTGCTCCTCCTCAGGAATCACATAATGCCGGGCCGGGTAGATAAAAAAGTAATTCATCTCCTCGACCAGAAGGCCGGTCTGCCGGTCAACCTCAGAGATCCTCTCCACCTCATCTCCGAACAGCTCGATGCGGATGATGTTATTGAAATAGCCTGGGACCAGATCGATGGTATCGCCCTTTGACCGGAAGCGACCGGGCGAGAGGTCCAGGTCGTTTCTTTCATAGAGAATATCCACCAGCCTTCCCAGGATCTCCCTGCGGGAGATTTTGTCGCCCACCTTCAATTCAAAGCCCATCTTCTGAAAGTTCTCAGGATTGCCGAGGCCGTAGATGCATGAGACCGAGGCCACGACGATGACATCCCTGCGCGATAGAAGAGATGCAGTAGCAGCAAGCCTCATCTGCTCGATTTTAGGATTGACCAGAGAGTCCTTCTCAATGTACTGGTCTTTAGCAGGAATATAAGACTCAGGCTGATAGTAGTCATAATAGGAGACAAAATACTCCACCCGGTTATCCGGAAAGAACTCCTTGAACTCATTATAGAGCTGGG
>DAONES010000069.1:0-10061 GCA_035403205.1 Methanothrix sp.
TTCTCTATGTGCCTGAGGTCTATCCCTTAAACCAGATCGATGCCGTGGTCCTGACTCATGCTCACCTGGACCACGCGGGCCTGGTTCCCATGCTCTACAAATACGGCTACGAAGGGCCGATCTATTGCACTCCGCCCACCAGGGACCTTGCTGTGCTCTTGCAGCTGGATTACATTGAGATCGCCGGACGGGAGGGCAAGAGACTTCCCTATGATTCCTCAATGGTTCGCGAGGCTCTCAAGCATACCATCACCCTCAACTACGGGGACGTAACCGATATCGCTCCAGACACCAAGCTGACCATGCATAATGCCGGGCACATCCTGGGCTCTTCTATTGCGCACTTTCATATCGGAGACGGCCTTTACAATGTAGCCTTTACAGGAGACCAGAAATTTGAACGGACCCGGCTCTTTGATCCAGCGGTATGCAATTTCCCCAGGCTGGAGACCCTGGTGACCGAGGCTACCTACGGCGGGACAAACAGCATTCAGCCATCCCGCAAAGAAGCAGAAATATCTCTCATGAACGTGGTCAAGGAGACCATCGGCAGGGGAGGCAAGGTTATCATCCCTGCCTTCTCAGTGGGCCGCAGCCAGGAGGTAATGGTCGTCCTTGAGGAGGCCATACGAAAGAAGGGTCTTGATGAGGTGCCGGTGTGCCTGGACGGGATGATCTATGAGGCAACCGCCATTCACACCACCTATCCCGAGTACCTCAATAACGATCTTCGGGACCTGATCTTCCATAAGGGCATCAATCCGTTCCTGGCCCAGTGCTTTGTGAAGGTGGAGACGCCCAAGCAGAGGACGGAGATAATTGAGGGGCCGCCATGCGTGATACTGGCCACAAGCGGCATGCTCAATGGCGGGCCAGTCCTGGAGTATCTAAAGCGCCTGGGATCGGATGAGAGGAACACCCTGGTGATTGTGGGATACCAGGCGGAAGGAACTCTTGGCAGGCGCATTCAGAAGGGATGGAAGGAACTGCCTCTGTCCGTTGAAGGCAAGACCCAAACGGTGAAGATCAATCTGGAGGTCACCACGGTAGACGGCTTCTCAGGCCACTCCGATCGCCAGCAACTCATGGAGTACATGCGTCGCGTTTACCCCAAACCGGGAAGGGTCCTCACCAACCACGGCGAAGAGAGCAACTGCCTGGATCTGGCCAGCTCCATCTACAAGAGGTACAGGATACCCACCATGGCCCCCATGAACCTGGAGACTGTAAGGCTGATTTGAAGAGCCCTTTCTTCAAAAGCTTTATCAAATTTAAGGGATAAAACTAATGTGAGGTTCTTTGTGACTGGAAAGAGAACTCGGATCATCAACGATCCATCAGATCTGGTCCCTTTGTTGCAGGCCTTCGGCTCCGATGTCCACAAGAAGATCTTTGATGAATTGAGTCGAGAATGGCGCACTGAGCGCGAGCTGACCGGCATTATCGGCGACGAAGCAATCGTTCACAGAAGCGTGGCATTGCTGCGAAAGAGCGGCCTGATCGAGACCAAGTGGAGGGTGCCTGAGCCGGGCGCAAGTCCTGAGAAGGAATATCATTCAACATACTCTCGAGTGCAGGCCAACTTCGGTGCCACAATGGAAGATCTCAGTGAGCTAATCAGCCTCACCTTCATGTCAGACGAGGAGCTGCGCACTGTGATAGAAAAACTGCAGAAGATGGTCAATGGCGGCAACAACAGTCTATCCAATCTTTCCCGAGAGCTGGGGCTCAGCCAGATTTTTATTCGCGGAGTGGCCAAGAGAGCGGAGGGACTGGCAGTGAGAGGACAGCGCATTGAGCCTTATGTTGAGGATTTCTGATGGCTAACGTTCTGCAGAGCAAGCGGGAAAGCTCTCGTTTTCAGATTCTGGTGGAGATCGCTGCCCATCAGCCCAACCTCCGGCAAAAAGAAGTAGCAGAGAGCATGGGCGTGACTCCCCAGGCCATATCCGAGTACATCAAAGAGCTGGTGGCGGACGGACTGGTGACCACCGACGGCAGGATGCGCTACCGGATCACTAAAGAGGGTGTGGAGTGGCTGCTGGAGAACGCTGCCGAGCTGAAGCGCTATGCTCGAGTGGTGATGGAAGAGATCATCAGCCATGTCTCCGTCTGGGCGGCTATCGCAGAGGCGGATCTGGCGGAAGGCGATAGGGTTTCCCTGGAGATGCGCGGCGGCCTGCTTTATGCGAACAAGAAGAAAGGCATAGAGGCAAGCGGCGTTGTCATTGCCGATGCGCTGGCGGGTGAAGATGTTGGCATATCGGACCTGCGGGGATTGATTGGCCTTGAGGAAGGAAGGATCATCCTCTGCAAGGTGCCGAGGGTGCAGAACGGCGGCTCAGGCAAGGTCGATCTGGAGGCGTTGCGGCGAGAGCTGGATAAAGCCGGGAAGGTCGGGTGCCTTGGCATCGAGGCGTTGGTGGCGCTGCGCAAGGTGGGCCGGGAGCCGGATGTCATCTGGGGTGCAAAGGAGTTCGCAGTCGAGGCGGCATACCATGGCATCAGCTCGGTGATTGTGAGCGTGGATGAGCAGGTGCCAGGGCTTCTCACCCGCCTGGAGTCAGAGGGCCTGAAGTACGAACTCATAGATCTCACTTTGGGATAGACTGTTTTAAAAATGACTTTTCAGGTTCTGGCTCAGGCGGATCGGTCCCGCATACTGCTGCTGCCGCAGAGTGGCAGCAAGGTTCTTTTTGAGGGATATCTGCGCCTGAAGGACATGCCTCAGGGGCCGAGGGCCTTCAAGTTCCTGGTCAAGAAGGATGATGAGGCCGAGAGATTTCTTCCCCCGGAGGATGCTTTGCGGATGCTGCGCAAGGCGGAGGCGATTTATCTTGCCCGGGGCGACGCCTCAATGGAAAAGAAGTTCATAGAGCTTCTGGATTCCTATCAGCTCGGCCACAGGTTTGTGCAGGTCTGCAATCATTGCCTTGGGCAGAGGAAGGTCACCTATGTTGAGCAGAACGCCATAACTTACAAGGGAAGGCGCATCTGCGAGAACTGTGCGGCTGCGGAACTGCTCCGTGAAGCGGATTTTCATAAGCTTGGCAGGGCTGCCAAGGCCCATCTGGCAAGGATTCTGAAGAAAAGGCGCTGCCTGGACGATGTGGTGGGACTGCTATCATTGCAGAGGCTGGAGCCAGAGTTAACCCGTTTTGACACTATCCCTGCCAGCAAGGCTGAGCCCACTCTGTCTCTGGAGTCCATTGATCTGCCCAAGCCACTCAGGGAGATTCTTCAGAAGAGACTGACCAGGCTTTTGCCGGTTCAGTCCAGGTCGGTTAAAGCGGGATTATTGGAAGGGCGAAACCAGCTTGTCGTATCCGCTACCGCTACGGGCAAGAGCCTGGTTGGCGAGATGGCCGGGATCAAGAACCTGCTGGAGAACAGGGGAAAGCTGCTCTTTCTGGTGCCGCTTGTGGCTCTGGCCAACCAGAAGTACGATCAGCTCAGCGCCTACCGGGAGCTTGGTTTTCAGACTTCCATTCGCATCGGAGTGAGCCGCATACGGCTGGGCAAGGGCCGCAATATTCCCCAGAGCCTTCAGGCGGACATCATCGCCGGAACCTACGAGGGCATAGACCAGGTCATTCGCACCAAGAAGAGCCTGGGGAAAGTTGGCACGGTCGTGATCGATGAGGTTCATATGCTGGAGGACGCCGAGCGTGGGCACAGGCTGGCGGGAATGATCGCCCGGCTGAAAAATGCCGCCCCGAACGCCCAGTTCATCTTTCTCTCTGCGACGGTGGGAAATCCTGCCCACCTTGCTAAGCGGCTCGGGGCCACCCTGGTCGAGTATGAGGTGCGGCCCGTGCCCATCGAGCGGCATCTTATCTTCTCTTCGGGGCCCGAGAAGCGCAAGCTGTTGCGCCAGCTATCCAAAGAGGCGCAGGCTCTGACTTCGTCCACCGGCTACCGGGGCCAGACCATCATCTTCACCAACTCACGGAAGAACTGCTACAACCTCGCCGATGCCATTCCTGGGGCGGCGGCCTATCACGCGGGCCTGCAGTATCCGGAGAGAAAGAGGATCGAGGAGCTCTTTGGGCAGGGCAAGATTCACACCGTGGTCACCACTGCGGCTCTTGCAGCGGGGGTCGATTTTCCCGCATCGCAGGTGGTCTTCGAGTCCCTGGCGATGGGAATAGAATGGCTGAATGTGCATGAGTTCAACCAGATGCTGGGCCGCGCCGGCAGGCCTGGCTATCATGATAAGGGCCTGGTCTACATCCTGGCTGAGCCGGGTCGACGGTTTTCCTCAGGCCGGGGCGAGTCGGAAGACGAAATGGCCCTCGCGCTCCTCAATGGCCAGATGGAGGACGTGGCACCGGAGTTCTCTGAGGCCCAGCAGCAGGAGGAGGTCCTGGCCAATGCCGTGGCCGCACGCTCACGGGCTGAGCTGGATAGGCTGCATGCCCTCACTCTGGGCCTTGACGACCTGAATAGCACCCTCTCTACTCTGGAGAAGGCAGGCCTGCTGAAAGGAATTGCTCCCACGCGGCTCGGGGAAGCTGCGGCGGCCCATTTCCTCGCTCCTGAGCAGGTGGAGATCATCGTGCGATCTCTCGGCAAAGGGGAGAGCCCGGCAGAGGTAGCGGTGAAACTGGAGAGCTTTGAGGCGCTGTACCTGAAGTATGCCGAGCGCATCAGCACGAAGCTGCACATGCAGATCTCCCAGAGGGCGCTGCACGGCTCGTTTCTCGATCTGCTCAGCAGCGCCGATCTGCGGGAGCTGGATGGAAAGCTGCAGAGGTACTGCCTGGATTTCGCCAGGGACTTTTTGCGCTGCACCTGCAAAGAGGCCCCGTACTGCGGCTGCCTGCAAAAGAGCATATCTCTGAAGATCCTGGATCTGCGGGCGGAGGGCAAAAGCCCGGAGGAAATCATCGGCCACTTCAGCGATAGGTATGGCATGTACGCCTACCAGGGTGACCTCATCAACTGGCTGGATCAGATGGTGCGCTACCTGGAGGCGATCGAGGCTGTAGCGCGGGTGCTGGGCAGGGAGAAGGCGGCAAAGGAGGCGGCGGAGCGGAAGAAGCGGGTGGAGGGGGACTAGAGCTGCCGCAAACGAATTCGATCGGGTTCGATGCGTTCGGATTTTATCAGTGAGCTGGCATAACAAAGGCAGGCCTGAATGTCATCATGAGTCAATCTTGGATAGTTTTTGATGATTTCTGCCTCAGACCACCCATTGGCCAGAAGGTCGATGACGAACTCAGCTGCCAGGCGCGTGCCTTTGATCACAGGTTTTCCCACCAGGATTTTAGGGTCCAGAGATACGCGGTTTTGCCAATTGGCCATAGATCATATTATGTTAACCAATAAGATATATTTTCCGCGGGCGGATGCCAACGAAACAAACGAACTCACCGGAATCCCGCCGACCTTGCCAGCCTTGTGCCCTGCTCCAGCCCGCAGGCCTGCAGACGCCTGCCGGAAGCCAGCCGCCCCGCCCACCCGCGCGCGAGCGAGCCCGGCCGGGCGTGCCTCTTGCCAGATGCCGGCCAATGCATTTTCCTGCAACACAAACTCGTCAACCGAGATACCGGTTTGCCTTATGATAGCCCTCAAGGTCTCACGCAAAATCTCTCTGTGATTTTGCAGGGGAGCGAAGAATACTGATTGAAGAATTAGGCTGACCACTGCCTCCTGAAATAATGAAATAGTAAGGCACCTCAGAGAGAGCCTTTGGTGCCTTAATGTTATGCCCCTGCGCCGGGTTGATTTTAAAATATTTCCCTCCAATCGTCCTTCATGCTGACCACCTGCCAGCCCCATTGTCCTGCCAACGCTAGCCCCTTATCCAGCTTTCCCACCGCAGTGGTATTGTTGTAGGCAAACTCGCGGACAGGATCGTCGTGGCGGCTCAATAAACCCAGACTGTATCTATCCCCACTAGTAGCGAATTTCAGCATGGAAATATCTCCATCGGAGTTACCGTAAGCGAGAATGGGCCTCAGTCCGATGTTCTGCTCGATCTCCTTGGGCTTTTCCTGGCCGTCATCGACTACCAGAATTTCCGGCAACTTAACCAGATAGCAGCTACTATTATTCTCGACATATTGCAGCTTGAAAGCCGAGCCTATCACCTGTTCCGGAGGGATTGCATACACCTCACTTGAGAAGGAACGCACGAAATCCTCATCTCCCCCGGTCACAATGTAGGTCTTGAAGCCATTCTCTCGCAGATAGCTGAGCAGTTCCAGCATGGGCTTGTACACGCACTTGGCATGCGGCAGACCCATTTCGGAATTGTTGGAGCTACTGAGCCAGTCCCTTGCCAGGCCCATGTACTCATCAGCGGTAAGGTTCACGCTGGTGGCGATATAAATTTGCATTGCCTCTTTTGTGCTGAAGCTTTCAGTAGCTGACCGCTTCCCGGAAATGATAGAGCTGAACGGCTCGGTGTCATTCCATTCCGAGTGCGCCGGGGCCATATCCCTTATTCGGTCCAGCATAAAAAGAGACTGCACATAATCCGGATACTCGCACCAAAGTGTGCCGTCATTATCAAAGGTGGCGATGCGCCCAGATGGCTCAACATAATTCGGGCTGTTCGTGTTGGTGATATTGGCCACGAAACTGAGAATAGCGTTCTTTGCCTGGCCGTCGTTCCAGGATGGCAGAGGATCGGCAAGGACAGCCGATGGCATAAATGCAATGGCCAAAACAAACAGGACCAGATACCCGTTGATCTTCATACTGATATTCATGCTTTAATCGCATCCATTTAGATTTTCTTCTTTTTCAGGTCGAACATATATGCGTGATGTATTTTAGATTTGTCCAACAGAAAAGCATAATGATGATAAATCAGCAGAGTATATTGAAATTCGAGATGGCTAATCAAATAATAAATTATTTAACTTTGATACCTCCACACTTAAATAGAAGAGATCGAAATTGATGAGATCATACTGAATGAGGTCTATCTGATGACGTTGATGAAAAGCTCTCTGGCCTTGAAAAATGCAGTTATCATCATCATGTTATTCTCGGCCCTCTTTGCCTGTCCGGCCTGCGCATATGATACTGCAGCAAATGCTGCATATAACGAAACGCAAATGAAAACCATCGGCATCATCGGAGGAGTAAGCTGGGTATCCTCAATCGAATACTATCGATTGATGAACGAAATGGTCAATGATGAGCTGGGAGGACTGCATTCTGCAAAGATCCTCATGTATTCCATTGAATTTGGCAACTTCTCAGAGCAGGAGCGACTGGCAGATAAGGGTGACTGGGAGCCACTCAATAGAACCATGATTGACGCTGCCCAGAGACTGAAGAACGGTGGCGCAGACTTTATTGTGATTGCCTCCAATACTATGAACTCCCGTGCAGACGATATTCAGGAAAAAGTGAACATTCCCGTCCTTCATATTGCCGATGCCACCGGCGAGAAGGTTAAAAAGAGCGGAATTGCCCGGGTGGCGCTTTTGGGCACGAAATACACCATGGAGCAGGATTTTTATCGGGGTCGTCTGGAGAGGAAATATGGCCTTCAGGTGATTGTTCCCAACGAAACCGAACGGGATCTTATCAACTCAGTGATATTTGATGAACTATGCGCTAATGAAATGAGCAGCCAATCGAAAGAGAGGTTCAAACAGATCATCAATCGACTTGTGTATCAAGAAGGAGCGCAGGGTGTCATACTGGGATGCACCGAGATCCCACTGCTGATCAAGCAGGAGGATGTTTCCGTGCCTGTCTTCGACACCATGAAGATACATGCTGAGGCAGCAGTAAGATATGCCCTTAACGAGAAAGAGTATTAAGGATAAATATATATTGATCTGTGCTCATAGAGGGATTCCATATGTCAATGCTGGTCGGAATGATGATGACTGCCGCGGGGCTTGCTCTGTTGGGCAAGGTGATCAAAGAGAGCATCTGGCCGGATGGTATTTCAATGAAAGGGGCTGGTAGTTCCGATAGAGTCATCGAAATCAAGGAGTACGAAATAGTTGATGATACTCAGAAAGGGCCTTCTGAAGGATACAAGGTGGAGATCCAGGATTGAGAGATCTGTCACGGGTCGAAAAGAACCTCTTGATCCGGCTGAATATTTGAGGTTTCAGTTTCATCTGCTCACCTCTAGATGCAGTATTTTTCCTGCGATCTTGCTTTGATCGCCATCCTGCGGCTTAGAGCAATTGAATATCAAGAATTGTCTCTGCATGAAGGCCACGGACAGACTGGTCGGCTTTTTTTCTGCGGAGCGGAAGATGCTTATACAAGTTGATCATTATTAATAATGGTGATTTCTGATGGATGGACTAGCAGTTGCATTCCTGTTCTTATGGGCATTGGGCATGTTGATCCTCTCCGGATGGAAAGGACTGGTCCGATTTGGAGCATCTCTACCATTGCTGGTCTTGGCCATAGAACGGCTGGCATCTCTCCGCATATCATAGGTACAGTGGGACATCTAGAGACATCAGAAATCCAGAAATTCCCTCCGCAAAAATGGAAGGAAAACATTCCACCTCCATTCACTTTCACCGCATTCCTCACTTTTCCCGACTTTACACCCAGAACTCTTGAGGCCATTGTCCGCGATCTTCGGCGAGAGCCTTTTTTTCTGTGAATCGGACGCGATTCCTGATCATCTCGTCCACCTCCGCTGGCCGGACCGCAAAGACCTCCGCCAGGATCTCCCTGGCCGCCTCCAGCTCCAGGACCTTCCGGCTCATTACTGCGACTGTGCCATGTTCCACAGACCTTTTCTCCGGCCTTCTCAGCTGCTCAAGGACTCCTGCCATGATGAGATGATTCCGCGTGCAAGTTTAAGTAGTTTGGCCGGAAAACAATAACAGAAAAACATATTTGCATAATAGAAAGTACAAATAAGATACAAATGACAAGATCTGTGCAGTCACCTAAACCAAGACAGAAATTGGCAAGATAAGCAAGAAAATGGAAATGAAATAGTTTCTGGAAAGAGCATATATATTAGAGACCTGCAATAGTACAGTGGAGGGAAAAAACCATGAAACTGACAAGACTGATATTTGTAATTTTTATCGTGATGCTGGTCTGTTGCTCGTATTCGATTGCACGCCCATATTCAATTGGATTTCCATCAAGCGGGACAGGAATGGGCGCTTCAAATAATGCACTAGCTCCCGGAATTATTGGATCAATCAGCACTGGTGCCAGCTATCCGGTGTTTGGGGAATTTGTCTGCAATTTGATGTGCGCTTGTGGGATGTATCCGCTTGGATTAGGAAATAATGGAGATGGTGCAACCGTCAACCTTGGAGCATTCAGTTTCGGCAAAGTCTAGATACGTCAGAAGCATTGAGTAAATGGCCCCAGGATAGCCTTCAAATGGACCTCTGCAAGGCTAGCTAGCACGGAGCATAATTTTTTATCATCATTTTTTCAGCCATTTATTAATAGGCGGGCTCATCTGCCGTTACATCTGTGAGCGAGAGGGCCGTAATCTCCATCAAGCCTTCCACAATCTCTTCATCGGCCTTGTCTGCATAAATCAAGTTCTGCCTTGAGGTCTTCCCAGTATATGGCCCACTTGCACATCTCTTCTGCAATTTTATCTAATTCTGTTATCTCTGAGGAATCCATTTCGATTTCATCGATTGCGGCTTGCTGGATGGCGGCATTTTTTATGGCTCCGACCATGATGGAAGCTGCATGCGGTCAGGCTATACGGATTGCGAAAGGGTGCGATCGAAATGCACAAAATTCCTCCGCAAGCTTTTTCGGAGAAAAGTGAATAGCTTTTTTTGGACAGAAAATATTTGGCGGCACCCTGAGAGATTGCGGACGTTGAGCAGAGATTCGAAAGCAATAGCTCGTCCTGCAAGTCCGAGACATTGCAGGAAAAACCTGGGTGGATCAAATGCTCCGGCTTCTGCAAAGGCATCCCTATGCGGCCCGCCCGCCTCAGGAGCTGATCGCCCTCCCGTGCCGGATCGGGGCTTCAGGCCACCGCAAAGACGTGCGGGCCTGCGAGCTTTGCGAGGTGACAGCATGGAGTGAACCCCTCCGAGTGGACAATAAGTTAAGCAATGCCAACTCATGGAGGG